>CALBTS010000618.1 GCA_937968035.1 uncultured Methanomethylovorans sp. | reverse complement strand
ATGAACTTCTCCCTCCATGAGAGTGATCTGTCACGTTTTGAAAATGACTGGAACAACATAGAGTCTTTTCTGCGTACTCATGGGCTGGACGGTGTGGAGCTCTTTGTTGATCATACCCCTCTTCCTGATTTTCCTTGCGGGATAGTCGAAGGAGTACACTTACCCTACTGGATGGGAAGGCACCGGGCATGGGTAGATGAAAACGCGTTTCATGAGGACATGGATGAAAATGAGAAATTTTTCCTATTCGGAGGGCATGATCGTCAGGATATGATCGCCAACTTCATAAATGCGCTTAAGAACGCTGCATCAGTGAATGCTGAATACGGGGTTTTCCATGTTGCTTATGTGGAGCTGGATCATGTGTTCACCCGGGATTTCGGAGTATCTGATATGGAAGTTATGGATTCCACAGCAGAGTTTCTAAATAAATCAGTATCACTTCTTCCAGGAGGAGAGCCACCTGTCAGACTCTTTTTTGAGAACCTTTGGTGGCCCGGCCTTAACCTGCTTGATACTGCTGCAACAATGTATTTTGTAGATTCCCTTGAATTCGAGAACTGGGCTTTCACGCTTGATACGGGTCATTTGATGAATGCCATTATGAATTGCACTGAGGAAAGAACTGCAATTGATTCGGTACTGAATGTGCTGGCAAGGTATCCGGAAGATATTATTGACAGGATAGAAGGAATGCACTTCCATTGCAGTCTGTCGGGTAATTATCAGATGCAAGTAGCAAGAAATGGTGTACCTGCGGATTATTATGACCGCTCTTTCCATGAACGGCTTATCGCTGTCATGGAACATGTGTCAAAAATAGATCAACATATGCCTTTTACTGATGAGAGATGCAGGGAGATAGTAGATTTTGTTAAGCCGCGGTTCCTTACTCATGAATTTGAAACTAATAGCCTGCCTGAGCTGGACTGGAAGCTTAGAACACAGATATGGGCGTTGTGTGGGGAATAAAGATAAAAATACCATATATGATTTGTTTGTACTTCCATACACAAAAATGAACATTATATTTGTTCTCTATTTAGATTAAATATAAGCTTCAATAAGATATTAAAGGGGAATCGTTTATATACGTATAAAAGATACTTTTGAGATATATGAGCCTATCTGATAACAATTACCCTCAAGACCTCAACAACACTGAACGCCTTAAAGTATTCAGTGCTCTGGGCAGCGATACACGCTTGAAGATGGTTGAAAAGCTGTGTGAGTGTGAGATGCATATATCTGAACTGGCAAGGGAGCTTGATATATCTGTTCCGGTTGCGGCGAAACATGCTACCATCCTCGAAGATGCTCAACTGATAGAGCGTAAAGTGTATGGAAAAACCCACGTATTGAAATTAAATAACAAGAACATCATTTCCGCGTTGGATATACTTGCACCCACTAAAACTATAGAAGTACCTAAGGGTACAACTCTGCTGGAAGCCCTGAAAAAAGTAGCTGTAGTTGAAGTACGGCAGGACAATGATTTTGAGAACGTTGTGTCCACCAATGGTGAAGACGGTTTCTTTGTGTATGAGGTTGACGGCAAACTTCCTGATAAGACAGTAAAGAACTGTAAATTTGAAAAGGATGCTATTGTCGAATGGAAGAAATTGGAAGCTGTTACTAAATTGAAGATATACGTTAAAGTGAAGGATGAAGAGTGATCATTACGCTGGTGCGGACGGATCATGCTTCCATATCATCGTAATACTTTCACATCGCTTACATTCCTGTTTTATATTTATTTGTCAGTCACTTCATTGTGAGCCATGTGAAAACTCCCGGTGAAGCCCATAAAACCCTCACGGAGCGAATGCGTTACCTGGCTTCAGGTACTAAGTATGATAGTTGTAACCAGAGTGCTGTATGCCATGCTTTTGCTCCCGATGGCAGATGTATCCAGCTTTATAAGACATTGCTCACTAATTATTGTTCAGGCGAGTGTACCTACTGCCCAAATAGGTGTGAAAGAGATACACCTCGAGTGTCATTGACTCCAGAAGAGATCGTAAAGATCACATGGTCATTCTACAGGAGAAATGCAGTAGAAGGCTTGTTCCTTTCCTCAGGCGTAATAGGTGATGCTGAAAATACTTCCGAAAAACAGCTTGAAGTAGCCAGAAAACTGCGTGCTCAGGGTTTCCAGGGATATATACACATGAGGCTCATGCCAGGGACACCAAAGTACCTGCTGGAAGAGATAGCCGATGTAGCAAATAAGTTCGGGGTCAATGCAGAGACAACCAGCAGTATGAACTATTCTGAGGTATGCCCTAATTTTGATTACAGCAATGATGTCCTCCAGCGTCTGAAATGGACAAAGGAGCTCATAATCGAAAAAAGGAAAGAGGCTGGTTATGGAGGGCGTATCATAGGTGCAAATGACACCCAGTTCGTTGTGGGTGCGGCTGCTGAATCTGACCGGGACATAGTACGAACCGTAGACAAGTTCATGGACAAATACAATCTAAGAAGACCTTATTTCATGAGCTTTGATCCGGTGCCTGATACACCTCTTGAACATAATACTCCTTCACCTCAATGGCGGGAAGTGAGGCTTTACCAGACATCTTACCTGCTCAAGGATTACGGGCTGAAGGCAAAAGACTTTGATGAGATCTATACAGATACAGGTTTTCTGAAAGACCGGGACCCTAAGATCCTGCTTGCACAATGCAATCCTGATATGTTCCCTATAGATATCAACAATGCAAGTTTGCAGGAATTGCTGCTGGTCCCAGGAATCGGTCCTGTGAGTGCCAGCCGGATCATACAAGCCAGACCTTTTAACTGTGAGCAGGAACTTGCCCGCATGGGTGTGGTAATTACAAGGGCAAGACCTTACATTAAGATCAAAGGTCGTTGCCAGACAAATCTTTCTGCATTCATGGAGGTATGTTCCTGATAATAGGCTTTAGGACAACTGTGGAAGGAGTGTTGCTTGCCTGCCTGAAACTGAGGCAGTTCCCAGATGCACACCTGATGTATGCCGAAGATATGGAAGAACTTCGAAGAAAGATCGATTTTGCAGGAGTAGAAAGGGATTTTGAACTTGTTGGTTTTGAACCTGCACCAATAACAGATCTTGCAGAAAGTGTCTTTGGGAAACACTGGAATCGGCATGTAAGTTTTTTCCGCAGGAAAGAACCTGATCCCATATATTACATAGATCTGGTGCTCAGACATGCAAATTGTGAGCCTTCTGAGCTTGTTAGAACTTTGAGTTCATCTGAGAACGTAACTTCCCTCTATTCAGGCAAGACACCACTGCAAAAGAGATGTTATCGTTATATGCGAGAGGTAAGCCTTTCCCATCACAGACTTTGTATGTTTGCAAGACCCTCTTTTGTTAAAGGGATACTTTTAGCCGATATCAAACCGCAACACCGGATAGAAGATATGTTCTGTAGATGGCTGGCGAAGAAGAATCCGGACCTTCCGGTGGCTGTGGTACATGGAGATAAAGCATGGATAGGCAACGGGAATTTTGTTGGTCTTGACAGGTTCGTGGTCGTTACTCCTTCATTCCTGGGAGATCTGGCGGCTGTGAAAATATCCGACGAAGTGGAGCAACTATGGGATGTATACTATGATTCCCAGATGATAGACAGCCGAAGAAATAAAAAGCAGGCTAAGAAGTTCCAGCCCAAGGCAGCTTCTTCTGTCAGTGGCATGTCTATGAAGGACAGGTACAAGGTGGAACGGGGGATATCTCCCTGTAAACTGGGAGATTTCTTTGAAATGTAAGTACGTGAGAACATGAAACACAAAGACAGCATACGTTCCTTGAATGACATCCCCGGCATCGGGGAAAAAATGGCCAGACGTTTCATAGAACACTTCGGCACCGAACAGAATGCCTTTGAAGCAATCCTTAGCGGTGATGTGGCAAGTATATCATGTATGGAAGGCGTGGGTCAGAGATATGCGATATCCCTGGTGCAGGAGGTAAGCTCCAGGATAGAAGGTGTAGGGGTACAGGACTTCCTTAAAACACGGGAGGCTATGGATATCTACGAGAGGTTGCTGGATATCATCAAGCTCTTTGCGCATACAGGTTATGCCAGGGAGAAGATACACACCTTTTTCCCTTATCCGGCATCCAGAAGGGACAGGATAGAATCTATACGGAGTTCAGTGGCACAACATATAGAACATGCTGACATGCTCAGGGGAAATGAGAGCTTTTTATGTTTACTGGGGTGTGTGAAACCACTTAACCTTAAATTAAAACCTGTGCGAGTGAGAGACAGGGTGATACTTACCACTGATCCCAAGAAACTTGAAAAAATAAAAAAGCGGTTTGGAGAGTATCTGGATGTGCATCTTGTGAGTTCCCTCACTGATATCGTGGATTCGGCAAGGGGATATTCTCATGTCATAGCAGCAGATGACGACCTATTCTCCTGTGAGCTACCTGAGGATGTGGAGATCGAGGTAATTGCTGATATGGAAGCCTGTGAAGACTGGAAGATAGTTCCCGAAAATGAGATCTCTCAGGTATCAAAGAATCTGCAGATCATAGAGAGTTCCCTTCAGGTCACCCGCATGATAAGGATTGCTGGTATGACCTTCCTGCAGGAAGTAGACGATGCGATCCTGGATAAGCTGGAAAAAGCCGTTTGCATGATAGATGAGAACGGTGATGTGCGGGCAGGGACAGACCCTGAGATAGACCGGCTTACAATGATACTTGAAGGGATCGATACTGCAGTTGCGAATGCAAATGCCTATGCAGATCAGGAGCTTGGAAATGCTCTCCGGGAAAGCCAGTTGGTCCTCAGCGGTCAGGATATGCTGAGGATGATGCACGACAGCAGTGAACTAAAATCAGTGCTTGAGAACCAATTGCGGCATAACTATGTTTCTGTTATCGAAAAAGCCAGAAAGAATATTTGTACAGCCCTTTCCCTTCAAAAGAAAGAGATACTTTTCCTGGATGCCCTATTCCCTCAAAGTATCAGCCATCCGGTGGAGGCTGACAGGACACAGGTCACTGCCATGAAGCAGTATGTAAAAGAAAAGATAGAAAAAAGAAAGATAGAGCATAAGAGGCAGGTGGCACGTTCACTAGTGGATCTGCGTGAGAGTACCCGGAAAATGGTAAAAGAGGTACTGGATTTCGATGTAGGTTTTACTATCGGATGTTTCGCTTCTGAGTATGGTCTTTCTCTTCCCAGGATAATAGAAGGAACCGGAATAGGTTTTAAAGACGCAGAGAACCTCTTCCTCAGATCAAGGCATGGTACGGTTGTGCCAATAGATTACGCTGTTGGTGCAACATCTTTTAGTCCGGGTGGAGATAAGAGCAGGATAGTACTTCTGAGTGGTGTTAATTCAGGAGGTAAGACATCACTTCTGGAATTGCTGGCACAATGCATCATCCTTACCCATATGGGCTTTCCTGTACCAGCCGTTGACATGGAAATTGGACTGACTGGGGGTTTCTACTATTTTGCAAAATCCAAGGGTACTCTGGATGCAGGTGCATTTGAAACAACACTTATCGATTTTTCAGTTGTTGCCGATGGTTCAGGGAAGATAGTACTTGTGGATGAGCTGGAATCTATAACAGAACCAGGTGCTTCTGCAAGGATAATCTCAGGTATACTGGAAATGCTTGCAGAGAACGAAAAAAGCCTGGCCGTATTCGTGTCACATCTGTCCGGGCTCATTATGGAAAATACGCAAAGCGATGTGAGGGTCGATGGCATAGAGGCAAGTGGCCTGGACTGTGACCTTAATCTAATAGTGGATCGTACTCCGCGTTACAATTATGTGGCAAGGAGCACACCCGAACTGATAGTAGAAAGACTCCTGCGTAGAACGAACGGCAATGAACAGGTCTTTTATGAGAGGCTGAAAAGTAAATTCTGAGAGTAAAATAAAAAAATAACCTCAGAGCACTCCTTTTGTGCTCTTGATGCCTCCGCCTTCTACTACTACGGCTCTGCGCAGGGCATATGCAAAGGCCTTGAAAAGAGCCTCTATCTTATGATGGTCATTGTCTCCGTATACACTGGCATGCATATTGATCCTGGCATTGTTCACCACTGACTCGAAGAAGTGCTTCACCATCTGAGTGCTGAACTCTCCCACCTTCGGAGCGGTAAATGAAGCATCCAGTACTAGATAACTGCGGCCTCCCATATCAAGGGCCACCGAAGCGAGAGCTTCGTCCATAGGGATCCTTGCCTCTCCAAAGCGGGATATGCCTGCACAGTTCCCCAGAGCCTGCGCTATTGCCTGCCCCAGTACGATCCCTGTGTCCTCTATGAGATGGTGGTCATCTACAATGAGATCTCCTTCGGCTTTGACCACAAGGTCAAGATTACCATGTTTTGAGAATGCATGCAGCATGTGATCAAAGAAACCTATACCTGTGGAAATGTCGGAAATACCGCTCCCGTCCAGGTTAAGCTCCATCTGTATGTCGGTTTCCTTGGTCTTGCGGGAGATAGTTGCTTTCCTCATAATTTTCACGTACCTATTTTTACATATTTTAACTATTTATATTAGACTATTTCACAAAAAGATTTCAGACAATATTTGGCTATTTCTGCTGCTCTTTAAGGATATTAAGAGCTTCCTGATATGTGAATTTGCCTGTGTACAATGCGCTGCCCACAACCACTCCGCATGCACCGGTTGCCCGTATGGTGAGTATATCCTGAAGTGTGGTGATGCCTCCTGAGGCTATTACGGGTATGTTTACAGCTTTCACCAGTTCGGCCGTAGGTTCTGGATCTACTCCCTTCATGAGACCTTCGTTATCGATGTTAGTGAATAGCAGAGTGCCTGCACCCAGCTTTTCGAACTTTCTCCCCATCTCTATTGCAGTGAATTCAGAGATTTTTTTCCATCCTTCTATGGCCACTTTTCCGTTCTTTGAATCCAGGGCCACATTGATGTGTACGCTTCCAAACTCATCGGCAAGCCTTTTGACAAGTTCAGGTTCACGCAGTGCTGCTGTGCTCAGTATGACTCTGTCTGCTCCAAGCTTAAGGAGATGTGCGGCGTCTTCAAAAGAGCGGATACCTCCCCCTATCTGGATGATGACTCCCCTTTTTTTACCCGCACTCACTATTTTTTCGATAATAGGCGCGTTGACCCTTTTTCCATCCAATGCTCCGTCAAGGTCGATGAGATGCAGTGTCTTTGCTCCCTGTGCTACCCAGTCCAGTGCAACAGCCACGGGATCATCCAGTGAGACCATTTCGCTTCCTGGAACTCCCTGAACCAGCTGGACACATTTACCGCCCCTCATATCCACTGCAGGAATGACTTCGAATTCCATGCTATGACCTCATGGCATGAGCCGTTCGATGGGCACCACAAGTATGTCCTTTGCCCCTACGGCCTTTAACTTGTTCACTGTGGAAAAGATAAGATCCGCATCTATCACAGCATGTACTGCAAGAATGGAATTTGAGGCTTCGACTTTCATGACAGTGGGACCTGCAAGACCTGGAAGTACCTGCTTAACAGCTTCCAGGGCTGACTCGGGTACGTTCATCATGAGGTAACGCTTGCCTTTTGCCCTTAGCACGCTTTCGATGGAAGTGCTTATCTGTTCCACCTTGGAGTTGTTTGCACTGGTCTTTTTGTTAGCTATGAGATAAACAGAAGAGGTGAATACCTTATCGATCATCTTCAGGTGGTTCGTTGCAAGTGTGGTTCCAGAGCTTGAGATATCCACTATGGCATCTGCAATTCCAACATGTGGTGTAAGCTCGCAGGCGCCGCTGACCTTAATGATCTCGACATTGATAGCTAGGTTCTTGAAATACCTTGACGTGATGTTGGGAAACTCTGTGGCTATCCTTTTACCTTCCAGGCTATGGGGTGCCTTAAAGGGTGATTCTTCCGGGACGGCAAGTACAAGATTCGCTCTTCCAAAACCCATGTCAAGTAACATTTCGACCTGTGCTCCTGTCTCGTTGATCAGATCAAGACCTGTCACACCTACGTCGGCAGCTCCGTCCTGCACATATTCAGGGATATCCGAAGCTCTCGCGAAAAGGATGGTGATATCAGGATCAGTGGTCTTTGCGAAAAGCTTTCTGGTACCTCCTTCAAGTACTGGCAGGCCCGCTTCTTTGAGCAGTTCGACGGTTGGATCATGGAGTCTTCCTTTATTGGGTATTGCAATACGTATCATTGTTCCTACTTCCAGCTGCATTCTCCTGGGTTATCACTGACCTGAGGAATACTTTCCTGAGATATAAGCCTTCATATGCTTCTATGATATAAGTTGTCTTGTATGGCCTCTGAAATTGCTAATATAATTTGTCCGGTAGACACTGTATTTTTGCTATTTGCCTCCGCAGCCTAATTATTACTGAGAGTAATGTGAGATGTGGTTAGTATTAAATATGACTATGCATTAGTTATTATACAAATTCCCATAGAAATATAAAAATGTATTAATAAAGGGATTTGTCTACTTTAAAGAGGATTAGAATGATCAGGAACATCAAGGTCGAACCTTTGACGGAAACTCCTGTCAACAGACAGCAGATCGAACTTGTTGAGAGAAAGGGTATTGGACACCCTGACAGCATTTCCGATGGTCTCTCTGAGGCAGTGAGCCGTGCTTTATGTGCTGAGTACATTAAAAAGTGTGGAGCTGTACTGCACCACAATACTGATGAAACACAGATAGTTGCAGGTCGCTCCTGCCCCACATTCGGTGGCGGAGAGGTCATACAACCCATATACACTTTACTTGTGGGCAGGGCTACCAAAGAGTTCGAAGGTGTGGAGATCCCTACAGATGCTGTAGCACTTTCAGCCGCCAGGCAATATCTGAGGAAGCATATTGTGGATATGGATCTGGAAAGGGACATTATAATAGACTGTAAGCTTGGTACGGGCTCCTCGGATCTGAGGGATGTGTTCAGAAAGGACAGGGTGCCTTTTGCGAACGACACTTCCTTTGGTGTGGGCCATGCTCCTTTCTCAGAGCTTGAGAACATTGTCTATAACACTGAGAGGCAGCTCATCAATGACCTGAAGAAGAAGATCCCGGGCATAGGCACGGATATCAAGGTCATGGGTATGAGAGATAGCGATGAGATCACCATCACTGTGGGCTGTGCCATGGTGGGCAGGCATATTGATGATATGGACAGTTATATCAGCATCAAACAGCAGATGAATAACTATGTCCATGATCTGGCACTGAAGTACACTGACAGGAAGGTCAATACCTATGTCAACACTGCAGATAATTATGACCATGGATCTGTGTTCCTGACCGTCACTGGTACTTCTGCGGAAATGGGTGACGATGGTTCTGTGGGCAGAGGTAACCGCTGCAACGGCCTGATCACTCCGAACAGGCCAATGAGCATGGAAGCTACAAGCGGTAAGAACCCCATCAACCATATCGGTAAGCTTTACAACCTGCTTTCCACAAGGATGGCAAGGCAGATCGTTAAGGAAGTCCCTGATGTTGAGGATGTATACATAAGGATACTTTCACAGATCGGACAGCCCATAGACCAGCCATTGGTGGCAAGCGCTCAGATCATCCCTAAGAAGGGAACACACTTTGCGTCTATAGAGTCAGAAGCTAACGCCATCATCGATGAGGGTCTGGCCAACGTGGCAGACATCACTAAAATGATAATAAAGGGCGAACTGGACACATTCTGATGTCCTTTTTGTGAAGAAGGGGCACTCACTCCTTCTTTCCCTCCGTTTTCGATGATCGTTCAGAGATGTTTTTCCGAAAAGGCTAAGTAGTATGATGCGTATCAGTGTGATACCCGTGAGGTATATCCTCCGAAATCAATCGCGTTGTCCCGCCTTAACTCAGTGGTAGAGTGCGCGGCTGTAGTATGGTCATGTGACGTCAGTCACACATTACCGCGCAGGCACCGCGATGCCCCCGGTTCGAGTCTGGGAGGCGGGACCTGAACCCCAACGAAAGGTTTAAATGCAAAAACTCCCTTTTAGGGGTGCTCTCAACACAGCGTCCGAATAGTGTAGTGGCCTATCATGAAGCCCTGTCGAGGCTTCGACCCGGGTTCGAATCCCGGTTCGGGCGTTTTAATGAAATCCCCGGTATACCGGGGAATAAATTTACATTTTAAGAGTATTTTTGATGTAATTACTGATGGTTATTGAATAGATTTGAATTGCTTTTATTTTAGCTCCGTAGAAAAACTGAATCTTAATTGAACCACACAAAGGTTCAAGGAGCATGAAAACTAACGCTGATCAATTCTCTGGAACTCGTGTTATCTGTGATTATTGTCGATGTTGACATCCATGAGCATTTCTACAGAGCCTGAACAGATTCTATTGAAAAGAAGTATTTGGAGCTAATAAGATGGCTTCATCTTCTCTGTAATAAATGAAAAAGGGTATATACTGTTCTTCATAAAAAGAGATTGCTGCCTTAAAATTGATATTCTCGTGAGGTGGCAGGAGGTTACAGTAGTGTCTGCTTCAATGGTGGGAATGAGTTTTCTTGTGCTTGGTGTGTTCTTGCTGCTTGGTAAATGGATACGAGTTATATCTCCATCCCTGCAAAAACTCTTCATACCCAGTTCACTTATAGGAGGATTTCTTGCTTTGTTCCTTGGTCCTGAGGTTCTGGGCACCATTGTTTCATGGACCGGCTATTACGATTCTTCCCTCTCTAACGGTATATTTTCACAGGAGATTCTTGATGTATGGAGGATACTGCCAGGACTTTTCATCAATATAATATTTGCCACACTTTTTCTGGGAAAGAAAATACCTGGTATCCATGATATGTGGTTAGTAGCAGGACCTCAGATCGCACACGGACAAACCATAGCATGGGGACAATATGTCTTTGGGATACTGATAACTATCTTTGTCCTAAGTCCAGTGTTTGGAATTGATCCTATGGCAGGTGCACTTATAGAAATATCTTTTGAGGGAGGGCATGGTACCGCAGCAGGCATGGCTGCTACGTTCGAGGAACTGGGGTTTGCAGAAGCAGGTGATCTTGCACTTGGTCTTGCGACAGTGGGGATCCTTTTCGGTGTCGTACTAGGCATACTCATTCTGAACTATGGAGTGAGGACTGGTAAAACAGAGGTGTTGCAAAGGACATCCCAGATAGGCCTTGATGAGAGAAGGCAGACCGGCATCATTGATTTCGATGCGAGGGAATCTGCAGGGAAGATCACTACGAGACCTGAATCAATTGAACCGTTATCTCTCCATTTTGCTTACGTTGGAGTTGCTATTGGGATTGGTTATGTTATCCTGCAGCTTTTGATCCAGATCGAAGAGATCACATGGGGAAAAGCCACAGGCATATATCTGCTGACCTACATTCCTCTCTTTCCCCTGGCAATGATCGGAGGCATTATTCTGCAGATGTTCCTTGACAGGTTTGATGTATACCAGACCCTGGACAGAAATCTCATGATGAGGATACAGGGTCTCTCTCTGGATATATTGATAACCAGTGCCATCGCTACCCTGTCCCTCACAGTTATCGGTAACAATCTGATGCCTTTCATCATACTTGCATTAGTAGGGATATTTTGGAACCTGGCAGGATTTATGCTCCTTGGGCCAAGGATGATGCCCTCATATTGGTTCGAAAGGAGCATAGGCAATTTCGGGCAGTCAATGGGAATGACAGCTAGTGGTCTTTTGCTCATGAAGATCGCCGATCCTGATAACAGATCTCCTGCCCTTGAAGGTTTCGGATATAAGCAGCTCCTGTTTGAGCCAGTTGTGGGTGGGGGTGTATTCACTGCAGCCTCTGTTCCTTTAATATTCCACTTTGGTCCGATGCCTCTTCTCATTCTGACAGCTATCATCATGTCATTCTGGCTCTTATTAGGGCTCTTCTATTTCGGGAAAAAATAAGAAAGATGGTTTGCAGCGGGGCATGATCCTGAGTCCGATGATCGCTATTCCATCAAAAATCATAAAATCAGCAAAATAAGTTTGTTATGTTGATCAGCAATTAAAAAAGTACACATGAAGAGGCTTCACAGTATCCTGGATGCTGGAAAAACCATACTATACACTTCAAACCATCTGCGAAAGAGCCAATATTTTCTATGACTGCTGGCTTAAAAGTCATTTTTTGCAGAGGAAAGGAATAAAAAAATAGAGGAAGGGGTTGATCCCTTCTCATTTTATAGCTTAGTCTCTTCTAACGAGATATGCAACTGCAAGCAGACCTGCAACCGCAAAGAGTGCTTCAAAGCCTGGTGTTTTTTCCTCGGTTGGGAGAGTAACATTGTCAGTTACATTACTTTGTACATCAGTTTCACTGCTTACAGGGGGTTGAAGTGCCATTTCAGCAGTTATCGCAAACGGAGAGAATCCCGGCGTCTGAGATTCATAGATCACGTAACCGTCGGTGCTGCTTCCCATTGTCGTGGGTAAGATTTCCCATGCAGTTCCGTTATATCTCTGTAGCTTCACATTCTCCGGGTTTATATCCATCTGCTGCATCCATGAGGTATTCACCTTGAACTTTACCTCTGGATCCTTTATGTTGGCCGATGTAGCAAAACCTGCCCTTCCGACCCAGATATTGACATATTTATAAATGGATCCCTCAGGAGTGACGCTGACCAATTTTGACCTATTGTTAAGGACTTCTATGGTGGAAGTTGTGTCCCCTGCGTTCTTCAGGGAATAGAAGCTGATCGACTGTATGGGGTTTCCTTCCCTTGTGAACTGATAGGTCACATTGGTATTCATTCTAAGGTATTGGGTTTTTGCATCTTTCAATGCCAGATTAGTGAAATCCTCTACGGAAGCCGAAGCACCGCCTGCTCCCCCACTGCTCCTGCTACTACCTCCACCGCCGCCGCTGGACGAACTGGTTGTAAGGTCTTCACTCACTGCTATGCCTGCCAGTCCATCACTGTTGTAAGGGACAAGAGTGTAATTATAGGTCGTACCACTGCTCAAGCCACTGTCGACATAAGATGTTGATCCGCTCACATTTCCAAGGACGGCATCGTCCCTGCTTATTTGTACCTGAGCAGTGTCGTTGGAAGCTTCCCATGTCACTGTAATTGAGTTCCTCGTGATATCTGTTCCAGATACACTGAATATCTCCGGAAGGCTCATTGCAATGGCTGAATCATTGACCAATGTGGAATTAATGTTCCCTGAAGTGTCTACTGTACGGATACCTATTGTGTAGGTAGTGCCCTCAGTAAGGCCGGTTGCGTTGTAGAAATTGGTGGTATTGTCTGTTGTATTTGTAACAAATGCATCATTGAGGTATACCATCACGTGACTGAAATCGTCGTCTTCGGGATTTACCCATGTCCAATTGATCCAGCTTGCATCGGCATCAGTTTCCTCAAGGTTAGTAACAGATGCCGGAGGCATGGCGTCTATGAAGATCGCTGTTGCTGAATCATTTACCCATGTCGGATTAATGTTCCCTGAATCATCCACGGTCCTGGTGCTTATTGTATATGTACCGCCTTCAATAAGACCTGTCGAATTATAATATCCTTCTGATGTGTTCGTGACAAAAGTCCCGTTCAAGTATACCATCACATGACTAAAATCAACATCAACAGGGTTTGTCCAGGCCCATCTGATCCAGTTTGCACCTGCACTTGTTTCGTTCAGACCTGACACCGATGCCGGTGGGGTCGTATCGTCTGCACCTTCCACATGAAGGATGACAAGACCATTGCCGAAGTCTGCTACGTATACATAAGTGTTCGATACCGCAACATCATATGCATAGCCAGCTGTATTAAAGCCACCTTCCTCAATTGGCGCTGCAGGATCAGTGACGTTAAAGATCACAATTCCATTACTATCATCTGCGATGTATACGTAATTTCCAGAAATGGCAAGATCATGTGCATAACTCGTAGTACCATTGCCTGTGAATGCTGGTGCAGTCGGGTCAGTAATATTCAAGACCACAAGACCAGCATCACCATCTGCTATGTAGGCATAATCTCCTGATACTGCAACTCCATTTGCATGACCTGTAGTATTAAAACTGCCAACCGGTGAAGTCGGATCATCAATATCCATGATCACAAGACCAGCATCACCATCTGCTATGTAGGCATAACCGTCTGCTACAGCAACATTTTCTGCATTTCCTGCAGTATCATAATCGTCTCCGACCACATTTTCTGGATTTGTAACGTCTACTATCGAAAGGCCACTGCTATTAAACGCAACGTATGCATTATTTTCTGAGATTGCAACGCCATAAGCATGACCAGAAGAAGTGTCATAGCTATCACTGAATACCGGTGATGCTAGATTTGTGACATCTAGAATTACAAGGCCGCTTCCCCCATCGGCAACATACACATGATCTCCAGAAACAGCAAGATCATGTGCATAGCCGGTAGTGGTATAATTGCCTGCAAAGGTTGGTGCAGCTGGATCAGTTACGTTCACAACCAAGAGGCCCATGAAACCATTGGCTATGTATGCATGATTGTCTGACAGGACCACACCATTTGCAAACCCTGCAGTGGTCGTAAAGATAGCTACACTGTTTGGCTCTGTCGGATCTGTGACATCCAGAACTGAAAGACCACTTCTTCCATAGGCGACATAAGAATAGTTACCTGATACATCAACGCAAGAAGCATCTGAAGAAGGAATGTTGTGTGATCCTACACTGGCTGGTGATGTAGGATCTGCGACATTTATAATTACAAGACCATTGGTCCTATCGGCTACGTATGCATTGCTGCCTGATAGCGTAACATCTATTGCAAATCCTGCAGTATCACGGGTTCCTGCAAGGGTTGGTGCGGACGCGTTTGATATATTGACGATAACAAGTCCATTAGTCCCATCAGCTATGTATGCATAGTTTCCTGATACTGTAATACCTCTTGCTGAGCCGGAAGTGTTATAATTACCTGCATGGATTGGTGCGTCTGGGTCTGTTATATCGACGATCTCAAGCCCATTGTCACCATCTGCTACGTACGCATAACTGCCGTTTACAGCAACATCATAAGCATAACCGGGCGTATCATGAGTAGGATGACGGTATAGGGCTTCCGGATCATTTATATCTACTATTTCAAGGCCCCTGGTTCCGCTGGCCAAGTATGCATAATTGCCTGATACTGCAACACCTGATCCGAAATAACCAGAAGTATCTGTAATGACTGGTGCTGCCGGGTTAGTGATGTCCACTGCTACCAGGCCATTCCCATCGGCCACATATGCATGATTTCCAGATATGACAATATTGTTGACTGTCGCGTTAATGGTGACCCTTCCTACCTCTACAGGATTGAAAACATCACTAACGTTCAGGACCAACATATCCTGTCCTTGTCCAACATAGGTATAATTGCCGTTTACAACAACAGTGGTAATACTTCCTCCGCGGTGGCTGACAAAGTCCTCCCCGGTAATAGCATTGGTTATACTGGCTGTATCATATGTATTTTCATTATATTGACTAACAAAATCTACTTTAAGCTCTTCAGCTGCACTGACCCCTGAGATCAGTAGCATTAATAATACTGTGACTCCTAAATAGATCGATCCACTTAACTTGAGTTGCACTTTATCACTCCAGTTTTAGTGGTTTCATCAGCAAATTCAGTTTCAGGTGTTTAGTTCAGTTGTTTAGATATTCCGGAGGGCCTTCTGCTCTTCCTTTGTAGAAGACTTGAACTGCCACTATTCCCTATTGTGGGGAAGAATCCAATATCTTCTGTGACGCATTTGCACCTTTCTGATAATGGTACTTTCGACCGCTTGAACAAACTATCACTGCGATCAGAAGTGCAACAGGAATCAACACCTGTTTTTGCATGATCGGCACCACTTAGACTTTTAGTACTCCGCTTCTGAAAGGAGATGTATTCATATATATATATATGCATATTTTACAGTTCTGCCCCCAATATTTAGAAAGAGTGGTGCTAACAAAAAAATACGATAGGAATTCTTGCAATCCAAGCCGGATCTGAACTAACATTTCTGAAACTAAGACCAACTTCTATATTCTTTGCGTATCCCCCTGCACGGTGGAAGTGCAGGGAGTGACAAGATCTCAGTTCTGTTTCCTCTTCAGATATACAAAACTTGCAGTGACTGTGCCTATTACAAGAATAGCCGCTATTAAGATCCATACATTGGATTTTTCAGATGCTTGATCTTGGTTTGTATCACCTGTTGGGATATGCTCGCTTGATGAGCCTTCTGAACTGATACTTGCATCCGCATCAGTAATTGAAGAAGCGGCAAGTGCTTTCTCAGCAGTTATGGCGAATGATGAGAATCCAGGTGTCTTAGACTCATATATCACGTAACTGTCGGTGCTGCTTTCCATTGTTGTAGGTAATACTTCCCACGCAGTTCCGTTATATCTCTGCAGTTTAATGTCGTCTGGACTAAGACCCATCTGCTGGATCCAGGAACTGTTCACCTTGAACATTACATGTGCATCTTTTATGTTAGATGCTGTTGCAAAGCCTGCCTTGCCAACCCATATGTTCACATATTTATAGATGGATCCATCAGGAGTACTGTTAACAAGTTTTGACCTGTTGTTCAATACTTCGATAGTGGATGTTATCTGGCCAGAGTTCTTGAGGGAATACAAACTGATTGATCTTATCGGATTTCCTTCCCTTGAGAATTCGTAGGTTGCATTTGAATCCATTCTAAGGTAAGCGTTTGCAACATCTTTCATTGCCAGATTTGCAAAGTCCTCAACTGAGGCTGCACCTCCACTTCCTCCGCTACTGCTTTTTTTGCTGCTGCTTCCACTACTTCCTCCTCCACTGCTACCCGACTTGGTTCTCAGGTTCACACTTACTGCTCTACCTTCCAGACCATCCTGGCCATATGGGATAAGAGTATATGTATAAGTTCTACCACTGCTCAAATTACTGTCTACGTAACATGCTGATCCACTCACATTACCAAGGATCATGTCATTCCTTGTTATTTGCACCCTGCTGGTGTTATCCGAGTTTTCCCATGTAAGTGTTATAGAAGTTTTTGTGATATTTGTTCCAGAGAGGTTTGAGATCTTTGGAAGCTTCACTGTAGTGGCTGAATCATTGGCCCATATTGAATTAATATTGCCTGAAGTGTCCACTGTACGAACACCGATGGTGTAAGTGACATCTTCGGAAAGTCCGGTAGCATTGTAGAAATTTACAGAGCTATCGGCAGTATTTGTAACAAATGCTCCGTCTATGTATACCATCACATGACTAAAATCAGCATCATGGGGATTTGTCCATGTCCAACTGATCCAATCGGAATCAAAATCATTTTCTCCCAGATCTGTTATAGATCCAGCTGGTATCGAATCTGTCGAAAGTACAGTTGTTGCTGAATCGTTAACCCATGCAGAGTTAATGTTACCGGATGCATCTACGGTCTTGACGCTTATTGTATGTGTGCTGCCTTCAATAAGACCTGTCGAATTATAATATCCTTCTGATGTGTTCGTTACAAAAGCTCCGTCAAAGTATACCATCACATGACTGAAATCAGCGTCATTAGGGTTTGTCCATAACCACCTGATCCAATAAGAGCCTGTTCCAACTTCGTTCAAAGCAGTTACAGGTGCAGGTGCTGTGATGTCAGGCTCATTTGATCCGTTATCCACTTGAAGTATGACAAGACCGTTATCAAAATCTGCTACGTATACATAATTGCCTGATACTGCAACACCATACCCATAACCAGCAGTATTATAACTGCCTGCAAGTGTTGGAGCAGAAGGGTTAGTGATATTCAGAATAACAAGACCATTACTGTCATCTGCTATGTATGCATGATTGCCGGATACAGCAATGTTCTGGGCAGAATTAGTGTCATAACTGCCTTTAAGTGTCAGTACAGCAGGATTACTTACATCCAGGATCACAAGACCATTAGCACCATCAGCTATGTATGCATAGTTACTGATAGGAACTACGAAAATACCATATGAGTGACCAGCGGTATTATAACTGTTTTCTATTAGAGGCATGGCTGGATCGTTGATGTTGATTAGTATGAGACCGCTGTCACCATCAGCTACATATGCATAACTGCCTGATATTGCGACATTTTCAGCCTTACCAGGAGTGTCACAGCTGCCTTTATAAGCTGGTGCAGACGGATTGGATATGTCTACTATGACAAGGCCATTTTCACCATCAGCTATGTATGCATAATCCTCTGATACGGCAACATCCCATGCACAGCCAGCAGTATTATATGTCCCTTTATAAACTGGTGCAGACGGATTGGATATGTCTACTATGACAAGGCCATTGATATCATTGGCTATGTATGCATAGCTTCCTGACACGGCAACATCACGTGCATACCCAGCGGTAATGTAACGACCTGCACTGGTTGGAGAAGACCTATCTGCAATATTTATTACCGAAAGACCCATGTAACCATTAGCTACGTATGCATAATTGTCTGCTATGGCAACACCAGATGCATAACCGGACATATCATATTTACCTGCAAAAGCTGGTGCTGCTGGATTTGTAATATTCACTACAGCAAGGCCACTTCTGCCAAATGCTACATATGCATAATTGTCTGATACAGCAACATCATATGCATTGCCTGCAGTAGCACGATAGACCGCTGAACTCGAAGCATTCGCTGGATCACTGATGTTCACTATCACAAGACCTCCGCCATCACCATCGGCTACGTATGCATAACTGCCTGATACAGTGACCCCTCTTGCAAGAACCTCAGTGTCATAGGTGTCGGCGAGAGTCGGTGAGGAGGGAACCATGATGTTTATTATTGAAAGACCATTTGTCCCGTCGGCTACATATGCATGATTGCCTGCTACTGCAACATCGTATGCATTTCCGGCAGTGTCATATGTTCCTTCAATGCTTGGTGAAGATGGAACAGCGATATCAACAACCACAAGGCCGTTAACACCATCAGCTACGTAGGCATAATCGCCTGCTATGGCAACATGAGATGCCACCCCGGCAGTATTATAAACCCCTTCAAGTGTTGGTGCCACAGGATCAATAATATCCACAATAACAAGACCGCTAGTACCATCAGCTACATATGCTAAATCACCTGATACAGCAACACCATACGCAGAACCGGAATCATAAGTTCCTACGATCGCTGGTATGGCCGGATTTGAGATTTCCACTATCAAAAGACCGTTATCAGCATTTGCTATGTATGCATATTTCCCAGATATAGCAATATTGTTCACTAAAGATGGAGTAGTTACCCTTCCTATTTCTACAGGATTAGAAACTTCAGTGATATCGATCACCAGCATATCCTGTCCCTGTCCAAGATATGCATAATTTCCGGCTACTACAACATTCGAAATGCTTCCACCAAAGTGACTGACAAGATCCTGCTCCTGTGTCGTAAAAGCATTGGTAATACCGGCAGCATTGTAGTTATTTATATCAATTTGGCTAACAAAGTTCACGCTGAGTTCTTCAGCTGAAACTATTCCTGCGAACATTATCATACAAAATAATGAGATTCCAAAATAGATCGATCCACTTAACTTGAGTTGCATTTATGTCACCTCAATACCAGTGGTTTCACCAGCAGATTCATCTTCAAGCTCGGTTTTTGTGAATTTGTTACCGGAAAATACATCTTCTTTTTTTGTAAAAGAATGCATAAGGTTACCTCCTTCTCCAGAGTAAGGATTGGAAGACCTCTCAGAAAGACCCACGTCAGAGCCAGTTAAAACTGGTTCATTGCTAAGTACATTTACATTCGGTTCTTCTGTATGTAAATTCAGTTCATTTTCAGATAGTAGTCTTATAATATCACTGCTACAATTCACATCGTTCATAGATGGAACTTTTCCACCGCCAGGAAGATGGTACATTAGACCGCTTGAAAAAAACATCAACGCGATCAGAAGTACAACAGGAATCAATCTCTGTTTTTGCATGATCAATACCACTTAGTCTGTTTTTAATACTCCTTCCTCTAAAAGGAGTGATTTACCTAAAAGAGGAATCTATATAAATATATGTACATTACACTATATGCTTATCATTATAATAATGAAATTAATCAACAAAACCTAAATAAATAGGGTTTTAAGAAATACCGATAACATACTAAAAGCCAAAAACAAAATCACAGTGTAATATCACTAATAAGTTTTTGTTGTTCAGATTTCGCATAATTTTTTATAAGTTCATTTCATAATTAAGTAAATGGGGAGAGCAAACTTTGCTTAGATTGTACAATAGCATGACTCAGAATCTAGAGAAATTTAAATCCGAGGAGAATGGAAAAGTAAAGATGTTCACATGCGGTCCATCTATCTACCAGCCTGCGCACCTGGGGAATTATCGTACGTTCCTTTTTGAGGATATTCTTTTACGTTATCTGGAATTTACCGGGTATGATGTGGAGAGGACCCTCAATTTTACAGATATAGAGGATAAAGCCATAATTGAGTCAAATAAAAACTTAACAGATATTTTCAGCCTTACCAACAGTTGTGCTGCCAAATTCTTCATGGATATTGCTGAGCTTGAGATCAAAAAGCCCACATACAACCCCAGATCTTCTACTTCAGTGGAGATGGCGGTGAAAATAATAGAGAAGTTACTTCAGAATGGACACGCTTACTGGTATAAAGGAAATGTATACTTTGATATTCGTTCCTTCAAAGATTTTGGAAAGCTGAGCCATCTTAAAAGTTCTGACTGGCCTGCAAAGATAAGGCGTTTTCATAAGGACACATATCCAGGTAATAACTGGAATATAGGTGATTTTATTCTCTGGCATGGGCATCGTACTGAAGAGGGTTTATCGTGGGAGTCGCCTTTAGGAAGAGGCAGGCCCTCATGGAACATCCAGGATCCGGCAATGCTATGTGATACGCTCGGTCCCACAGTTGATATCTGGTGTGGCGGTGAAGATAATCTTGTAAGACATCACGATTACAATATAGCTGTAATGGAATCCGTCGCTGGAAAAAAACTTTCCAGTTACTGGTTGCATGGTGCCCATTTGTTAGTTGAAGGAAAGAAAATGTCCAAGAGCAGAGGTAATGTCATATATCCGGAAAATTTGCTCTCCAATGGTTATTCCGGAAAAGAGATACGTTTTTTCCTTATATATGGCCATTATAGGGAACGTTTGAACTTTACCTATAAGTCCATGGAACAAACGACTCAGCGTTTAAGGGATCTTCTAGTGAACATAGATAAACTGAAGAGGCCATCATCGGATAAAAACTTGGAAGATACTAAAGCCTCAGAAATAATAAAAGAAATGATTCCTGCATTTAACAGCCACATGGACAATGATCTTGATGTGCTTTCTGCCTTTGACAGCCTGGAAGGTGCGATCGTGGAACTTGGTTACCTGCATGATCAGGGAAATATGGGAAAAAGAAATGTTGAAGACCTTATGTTCTCTATTTCACAGATCAATAAGGTACTAAGAGTATTGTGATAATATGGCCCCTGACTCAAAAACATTATTTGGAACACGCATGTAACAAGCTACATGGCGATCATTAACCGACCAGTTTTCTGGTAATCTCTGCAACACGTTTTCCCTGAAAACGGATTGTATCAAGTTCGTTCTTTGTAGTAACTTTCCAATGCCATTGCCAGCCACAGTAGATACAACGTAAGGTCCTCCTCCACTGACCTAATTCTTAACACTGATACCTGGGTACGTATATGGTACTCCCACTATGACCATGCAATGATGGGATAGCACTGTAGAGAATACCAGTATAATTAATTCCTATCCTCGGTGCTGGGTTACTGAATACGTGAATATGCTACCACTTTATTCACAAGCCCTCCCTTTGACCACAGGCCTACAGTCCTTTCTATGAATGCCTGCATCTGAAA
>CALBTS010000617.1 GCA_937968035.1 uncultured Methanomethylovorans sp. | reverse complement strand
AGATCGTATTCGGTGACTGGAGTTCAGACGTGTGCTCTTCCGATCTAATAGAATTCTGGAAGTTTTATTTAAACCAATAGAAAAATGAAGTTACTTGAAAGGATTTATTGTTAAATTAAAACATGAATTATGAAAAAGAAGGGACTTATCTCTTTAGCATTATTGTTTATATTATTTATTTTTTGTTCACAGATAGAAAAAAAAGTTGCGGTTGTAGGTGACAGTATTGCAGAAGGGTATGGTTTGTTAAATGAAAGTAAAAATGCTTACCCTGTGTTGCTCGACAGCATATTAGGCTCTGATTATTCTGTTCTAAACTGTGCGCGAAGTGGTTCAACAGTTCAAAAAGAAGGCGATATACCTTATTGGAATTGTGATGAATTTTATCGCTTATTTGCTTTTAAACCTGATATTATTATTATAGCATTAGGTACAAATGATGTTCGGCCAAGAATTGACGGTATTCAAGGCACTAATTGGAATGATGTGAACTTCAGAAAAGATTATCAAACCATGATAGATACGTTTAATACCATTAATACCAAACCCAAAATCTTTCTTTGCCTGCCAACTCCTATTTATGAAAATACCTTCAACTGGAATGATGGGGATTCCTCTTTGCGTGCATCGGTAGTACCAGAAATTAAGAAGATAGCTGAGTCAAATAACCTTCCTATTATCGATTTGTATACCCAAATGAGTAACCAACCTGAAAATTTTTTAGATGGTATCCATCCAAATGAGAAAGGAACAAGGATTATGGCGGAATTCATAGCCAAATCGATAAAAGACAATAGATAAGTAGACTTATCTCTGCTGAAATATAGTACTTAATCCAGCTATTATTATAATATACAAATATTTACAATTCTTAACAGCATCTCTATTCATTATCAGAAATTGTGTGCTGCAGTTGACTGAAATGCCAAATCTTTTCCGACCTTCTTCTGAACTGGTCAATGAAGAACGGATTTCATTTTAAATAAGACAAATAAAAGACCAGTTGCGGGTGTCTTTCTTTTTAGCGCCAGTTAGGTCAGGATGCTGAACGATAGCGTCAGCATTTGGTGCTAGGATTTGAGTAAAAAAGCTCCTTTTATTTGACTTTTATCCTGCAAGCTCGTAACTTGTTGAAATAAATAGCAAAACTTAATCAAAATGAATAAGAAATCAGGCCGCAGACAGTTTATTAAAAATGCTTCAATTGGAGTTTTTGGAGCTGGAGTATTTGGAAAAATATATTTCGCGCCAGCAGTAAAACACCAGAAAAATGGACTTCCAAATAAATTAGTTTATCGCACACTTGGGAAGACAGGCATCAGAGTACCAGTTATAGGAATGGGAATTCTGTCTTCAGGTAGTCCTGCATTGATAAAAGCTGCTCTTGATGCTGGAGTAAATCATTTCGACTCAACAGCTGCTCAGCCTCAACAGATGAGGAATGAGGAAATGATCGGAAATGTTCTCAAGGAACTGGATCGGGATTCATTTATCTACGGAACCAAAATTCACCTCCCCCAGGATTACAAGACAGGACTCTATGAAAAAACGGCGACTGAAAAAGAATTTACCAGGATGCTTGATGCAGCTCTGAAGAATTTACAAATGAATTATGTTGATATAGTATATCACCATAGCGTCTCTCGGAGAGAATCGGCTTTTTATGAACCTGTCATGAATGCTATGGAAAAGGCAAAGAAAGCAGGTAAAGCCCGATTTCTTGGTCTTACAAGCCATAGTAATGTGCCTGAAGCAGTCAATGCAGCTGCTGATTCGAAATTTTATGATATAGTCATGGCTGCATATAACCCCAGACAATCAGACAGGCTTAAGGTCAGGGAAGCTATTGCAAATGCAGCAAAAGCAGGTTTGGGAGTAGTTGCTATAAAACTAATAAGAGGAGATATTGAACAAGGAAAGGAACCAGTAAATCCCGCTGCGTCGATAAAATGGGCGCTTCAGGATAAGAATGTACATGCTACAGTACCAGGCTTCAGCAACTTTGAGGAAATGAATACCGACCTTTCAGTTATGGAAGATCTGAATCTCACCGATTCTGAAATTGCAGACTTGAAAAGAGAGGGCTCTTATTGTGGACTATATTGCCAGGGCTGCGGTCAGTGCATACGCCAGTGCAAGGACAATCTGCCAATTCCTGATTTGATGAGAGCATATATGTATACATATGGTTATCGACAACCAATGCTCGCTAAGAGTTTGCTTGCATCTCTTGACCTTCCTCAAAAAGTTTGTAATAATTGTTCTTCATGCAAGATCATATGCCAGAATGGATGGAAGATATCAGAGAAAGTATGTGATATCATTAAGCTCAAGGATGTATCCTCAGATTATTTAGTATAATCTTCGACTTGTTGTATTAAACTTTTCAGACCTTCTTCTGAAGTGGTCAAAGAAGGACCGATGGGGGCTATAAGTTTTATGCAAACATTAAATATGTGATATTTTAATGTCCCCTTTGTTTTTGTAATCTTTTTTAAGGTCAACAACGCATTCTGGCCTTAAATAATTAGATAATTA
>CALBTS010000616.1 GCA_937968035.1 uncultured Methanomethylovorans sp. | reverse complement strand
TGATGTTATCGAAGGGTACCAGACTGTCCAGGTTAAGAAAACACTCTAGGGAATTCAGTATTGCGAATTGAGTGTTGCGAATTGAGCGTTGCGAATTAATTCGGAATTCGGAAATCAAAAATCCAAAATAAAGAGGGTGTCTCATAATACAAATGGGGCACCCTTTTTCTTTTTCTCGGGATTTACAAACATTTAGGGATACTGTTGGGTAAATCAATGAAAAAATAGCAGACGGAGTTCTCCTCCTAGTTTCGACCTGCTATTTTGTTCAGATTATGGGCAAGGGAGAGTAATCCGACCTCCGTTTCGACGTTTTCCAGACCTCGGGTTAAAAATTTCCTATAATTTCTATTCCCTTTAATAATTCCAAAAACAGCTTCAACATCTACCGGGCGTTGACTTCGATATTTTTTGCCTCTCTCACTTGTTAATCTCTCCCTTATAATTGATTTATAATGATTTAATCTGGGATTAATCTCTATAATACGATTGCCTGATCCTTTATGACATTTTTCTTTTGATTGGCATCCAGAACAGTTCTCTGCCTGGTATAACCTGTTGACTTGTCTGAACCCATTATCGGATATTCTGACCTTATCTTTAATAAATTTTATTTTCTGACCCATTGGGCAGGTATAACTGTCATCATTCTCATCATACGGCAAATTATCAGTCCTGTATGGATCATCTTTCCACTTTTTGCTCTGTTCTTTATGGAAGTACGGGTATTTTACAAAGGCCTCTACATCATTGCTTTCCAAGTACTCATAGTTTTCTTCAGAACCATATCCTGCATCAGCCACCAGAACATCAGGCATCTTACCCAGGTTATCATTTAAGGATTCCATATGTGCCTGAAGGGTAGTAGTGTCATTTGTTGTTTGATGGATCGTATACCCTAAGATGTATTGGTTCTCTGTACTAATCTGCCAGTTATATCCGGGCTTTAACTGCCCATTTAACATGTGATCTTCTTTCATCCTCATGAACGTGGCATCAGTATCTGTTTTAGAGTAACTGTTGCGATTTCCCAATGTCTTCTCCTGCTGCTCATACTTACGGAGATTTTCAGGCCAGTTCTTGCGAGCATAGCCAAGCTTCTGCTTTACCTTCTTATCTATATGCTTCCCCTTCAGGGCATTGTCTATACTTTCTATTGTCCTGAGAACTGATTCCTGATCGATTTTTTCAAAGCTTTCCGGTTCGTTATTCTCAAGTTCTTCCCTGGCAACACTTT
>CALBTS010000615.1 GCA_937968035.1 uncultured Methanomethylovorans sp. | reverse complement strand
AAATGTGATCAATAACCATCTATTCCTTCTTGCGGTTAAAAGCTCTCCTGAATTTTTCCTTTATTACAAGCCAGAAAAATTGAAAGATACCAATGAGATACCGTTTCCATAAGCGCCTTGGTTCCTGCAGCAGACGAAACAACCATTCAAGACCAGCGTTCTGCATCCATTGGGGAGCTCTTCTAATCAGACCTGACATAATGTCAAAATAACCCCCTACACCAAGTATATACCTTGCATCCAGCTTATGCCTGTAACTGTCATAAAAAAGTTCCTTTTTTGGCGAAGACATGCCAAGGAGCAGAATGTCAGGGCTGGCATTATTAATCATTTTGTTGATCTCCTTTTCCTCGTCAGGTCTATAATAACCGTTTCTGCATCCTACTATTAACAGACCAGGATATTTTTCTTCAATATTCTGCCGACAAAGAGATAGTATATCCTCACGGGCACCGAAAAGAAAAACACTCATTCTCCCCCTATCTGCCATAGCAAGAACATCATCGGCCAGGTCCGGTGTTGCCACCCTTTCAGGAATATCAAATCCAAATGATCTTAAAGCCCATACTACTGACATTCCATCTATATGAACCAGGTCTGCATTTTCAATAGTAATTCTAAAATCTTTATTCCTTACTATATCATTTATTGTAGCTGAGTTAACTCCGAATTGTGCTATTTGGCACCCATTCCTGATACCGCTCTCGATAATTGATAAGAACTCAGATCTTCTTAGTGGGTTGATCCGGATATTGAAAATATCAATAGCCTCAACACTACTGTCCTTAACGATATCCTTTAAATCTGATGACATTTTGATTGTTATAACTATTTTCTACATCCCTCGTGCAATATAGCTGGCCTTGTTACAAAAAAGTCTTATAACAGTTTCCAGTAACGTAAAATATCTGCTCTCAGCAGATCTGTTGAATGCCGGGTAACATGATTATTTCTAACGGGTCTTTGCAGTTGAATTGACATTAACATGGCTGATGAAAACTGCTCTTCGCTACGTGTCCTTGTAATATAACCATTCACTCCGTCAATTATAATTTCATCAACAGAACTAAACTCGGTAGCACATGCAGGCACCCCACAGGCAACTGCCTCCATGAGCGCCGTAGGCCAACCCTCTTTGTATGAACCCATAATGTAAAGGTCTGATGCATTGAGATACAAAGCTATCTGATCTCTGCTTTTCTTACCTGTTAAAAAAATCTTATCAGCCAATTTATTCTCTGAAATATACGACATTATTTTGTTATAATCCTCACCCTCTCCCACTATAAGAAAAATTGAGTTTCTGACTTCCTGATTGAACAGCATAAAACTGTCAATCATGAACTTCCAACCTTTCCACCAGGCCAGCCGCCCTGTCGTAGATACAATTGTTGCGTCCTTTGGCAATTTTAGCTTGTTGCGAGATTCATTTTTATCCAGAGGTTTGAAAATATTTGTATCTATCCTTGTCGGAAATTTTACCACCTCCCGTGAAGCTAGTGAACCATTGCTTCTTGACAACATACTCCGAATAGCAGAATCATCTCCCCTTCCCAAAATTGTATTTACAACTCCTATTTTTTTGAAGAATCGGGATTCAAACCAGGATGCCAATAAGCTTCCATAGCTGTATTTGGAGTTAACTAGAGGGTTGTCTAATCCTGCAAAGGAATAACAGATATTTCTTTTTGAATTTGAAACAGCCAGAAGTGACTCCTGCCTCTGCAGGAAGATATTTTCTATTCCGATCTCAAGGATTCTGTCTTTGTAATACTTAAGAAGGAGGTAGTTTACCAATCTGTCTGGGATGAATTTCTTGGTCTTTGCACTGTTATACCTGATCATAGCAAAAAAATCATACTCAATTCCATCAATCGTTTTTTTAAACCACCTTCCTATTGGATCTGTTGGAGAGGTTGTAATACCGGCAAGTGCTAGTACATGACCAAAAGAAGACATCATGTTCTTGGCAAACGTAAGATAACCACCAATAGGAAAATCTTCATAATTCGTGAAATCTATTAATAATATTCTTTGCCGTTTGTCCATTTCGCTCATTGATTTATTGTCTGTTTGCAGAAATCTTCGTATAAAGGCTGAGGTAACTCGTTACCATCTGTTCAATTGAAAAGCAAGATTTTATTAGCTCTTTACCTTTGTTCCCCATTGCCCTCCTTTTTTCCTCATCATCCAATAGTTCATTAATCTTAACAGCCAGTGCCTCATAATCTGAAGGTTTCACAAGGAAACCTGTGATTCCTGATTTAACAATTTCTTCTGTCCCACCACCGATTGAGGCGACAACCGGTTTACTCAAGGCCATATATTCCATGACTGAATTTGAAATTCCCTCTGTGAATGTCGCCAATACACAAACATCCATTATATTAATACATGACTCTATGTCATTTCTCTTTCCCATGAGCCTGAAATGTTGTCTCAGATCTGTATCAATCAGGCTTAATGATTCTTCCGAATCAGTATAAGCACCAATGGCAATAAAGGTAATATCACGCCTTGAAGCCAAAATTAGATGTGCTGCCTTATAATAGGTAGGATAATCCTTTTGTAGCCCAAACGAAGCTACCATCCCAACGACAAAATCTGTCGTGATCTCCAGCTCATCCCTTAATCCACCTGCTTCACGAAGTTTACGCACCCTTGTAAAATTGAATCCATTGGAAACTACTATTCCCTTTCTTTTAGGCACGTTATATGCTTTTAATCCTGCTAATGAGTTACTCACTATAACACTTGAGAGTGGGAAAGTGATTCTGGCCCTGATCCAATGATAATTGAAGATCTTATTTTTCAATGGCACATTTGTAACCATTCCATTTATCAGTGCACAACCGGCCACTTTACAAACAGGAGCAAGATATACTGCAGTCATGCTATCCCAGCAATGGACTACATCCGGATTTACTTGTTTTATCAGAACATGGAATTTTCTAAAGACAGATACATCTCTTCTGGATTTTCTAATTATCTGATGAACCTTAATCCCCAGATCCCATATTTCATTGTAGTGAATGTCATTGCTCATTACCGTCAATTCAAAAGCAATTTCTTTTCTTGACGTCAATGCCTTGAGCAGTTCGGTGAGGCGTCTTTCCTTACCGCCTGAACCCAGGGTATCTATGACAAACAGTATCTTCATATCAACTATTATCTTAGTTGCCACTATTCGCCCTGTCCCTGTGGCCAGAAGAAATCAGAGTAGGCTTTTGAGTACAGCCTGTAATCAAAGTCTTCCCTCACAGTATTATATGCGTTTTTCACAACCTCGGATGACTGCCAATTGTATTCCCTTATGATTTTTTGAATTTTATCAGCCATGGCCGTTGCAGATCCAGGGGGTATAATATACCCGTTATAACTATCTTTTATATACAGGGCATTATCACTGACATCTGTAACCAGGATTGGAATTCCTGAAACCAGATATTCGGAAAGTTTTGTGGAGAATCCGAATTTGGTTCTATTATTTAAAGGACGAGGTAAGATAAGAAGGTGGTACTTTCTGAATTCATCAGGCAAACCTTCTGGATCAATGTTTCCCATATAAAAAATAGCGCTTCGAAGCCCGTATTCATTTGCCAGTCTTTCCAATAAAATCCTGTCCGTCTCCTCCAGCTTTCCGTACAGATACAACTCTATGCTGTGGCTTTGTTTTATGAGGCAAAGTGATTCATACAATATATTGAATCCCTCCTTTTCATATTTGATATATCCAGCAAAACATATTTTAAAAGGTGTGTCGGGATTCAGTCGGGATATGGTGCGGTCATCTATTACATCCGCGTCACAAAGAATAGGAATCCTGATAATCCTTCTAGCCACTCGTGAAAAGCGCTTCTCGAGGGCCGTTGAAATCACAACTACTCCATCGTAAAGTGGAATTTGCATTTCATTAGCTTTATACTTTAAATAATCCCTCAACGATTTTACTATGTTCCAAACTTTTGTCAGCATGTTTCTGGAAGGAGCCTGTGTAATAGCAATGGCTGTCCGGAGTTCATTAATTTCACAATAGAATCTTATTTTCTTTATGAGTTTAAAATAGATGAGGTAGATGAAATCTTTATAAACAAAAGTTGTAGGATATAAATAAACCACTGGTTTTGATTCTCTGGAAAATATATATCCAGCAATGGCTCGCATGAATATTACAATCCCGGTACGATTAGTCCTTTTTTGAGTCCTGCTTCTAAGAATATAAATACTGGAGGCTACTTCAAATGAGTCTATTTTACTTTCATGAATATAGGGAAGGGCACATAAAAAGACCTGTACTCTGGCTTCTGCAAGTGATTTCGCAATTTTCATGACACGCTGTGCACCGGCAGTTCTACCCGTAATGATATCACCAGTTGATATTATGTAAACTTCCTTATTCACAACTGTCAGGCTTTATTAATTTCCGATAGTTTTTCGTAAACTTCAGCTGTCTGTTTTGCTATTATATCCCAGTTATATGGGGCAAGATTATAATCATAACACCTGAATTTGGTTGTCAGCATAATGTTAAGCTTTTCCTTCAGAGATGACTCATCCCCAGCAGTAAAGAATATCTCAGAGGGCAGATCAACTTGCATGTTAGCTGGAATGTTACTTACTACCAAGGGTAGTTTGTAACTCATAGCTTCAAGTAAAGAAATTGGCAATCCTTCATGATAGGAAGGAAGAACAAATAGGCCAGCATGACTGAACAACTGACGTAGTTCCTTGCCCCTGATAAAACCAGGCAAAATCACGTTTTCTGAGATTGCAAGTTTTTTTAGTGTAGCCGAGTAGGAAGTCTCATGGTCAGCATCTCCGGCAATCACCAGATGATAACCGCTATGATCAGTATTTTTGAAAGCCCTGATTAACAGGTCAAATCCCTTTTCCTCTACAAATCTGCCCAGAGAAAAGACATACTTACGTGGTGTCAAGCCAAGAGATTCAATATAGTCTGCTTCTTTGCAAAATACAGGAGATGAGAATCCGTTAAAAATAAGGTTTGTATTATATCTACTATGTTTCTTCTCCAATATATCTTTAATGACATGAGATATAACAATCACCTGATCTGCATTTCTTGATCCGAACCTTTCTCCAAGTCTTAAAACCACTTTGGCAAATGGTCCCCATTTCGCCCGGTCGTAATCAGGTCCGTGATGAGTAAAAACAACTCTCAGCCCTAACATCTTGGCAAAAGGCACAAAAAGAGCAGGCCCAACAGCATGTATATGGAGCAAATCAGCCTTATGCCTCTTTGCCCAGACTACTGAAAGAAAAGTATGAATAATTGTTTCAATCGTCTTAATTCGTAATGTGAAAAGAGTAACTAATTTTACTCCCCTATATTCAGATGAACGTTTTGAACTTTTCACGAAACATGACCTTCTTATCAGCGTAATATCATATCCCATGGAGGCTAATCTTGGGTAGAGCTCCTCACAATGGGTCTCTATACCCCCTTGAATATCCGGAATGCCACGTGTGCCTGTAACAACTACTTTCATGACTATGTAATTTCAGTTCAAAGAAGGATTTTGAAAAGCCGTTCAGTGCCAACAATTAAAATTGGATCACAGATTATGTTAACTCGTCAATTAATTCCATGTATTTCTTCAGCATATGTTTTTCTGTAAACTCGTTACGGATTTTCCAATAGCTGTATTCTCCAAATTTCTTCCTGATATCATTAAACAGAATCAGGTGCTCCAACTTGTGGGCAATGACATCAGCGCTCCTACAGGGAACAATATACCCATTTTTTGAGTCTTCGATTAAAAATCTGTTATCTCCCACATCAGTAGCCACAACAGGCAAACCTGCTGCCATAGCTTCCATAATTGAGTTGGACAAACCCTCGACCAATGACGTACTCAAATAGATATCAGAACAGGCCAGGAGTTCACTGATATTTGGAGGATCAATAATCATTTGTATATTGCTTTCGAGACCATACTTCTTAATGAACACCCGAATCGATTTCTCACATTTCCCATATCCTACAATTAAAAACTTCATCTTCTTTACTGGGTACTTGTCAACAAGATATCTGAACGCCTTCAATGCAGTAGGATAGTCTTTTGATTCTATGAACCGAGATACAGAAATCAAGATTATTTCATCATCATTCCGAACGACATTGTTATTCCGGTACGTTATGACTGCATTGTGGATTACGGCTGATTTCCCTGAATTAAAGCCTCTCCCCTCAAAACGGTCCTTAGCAGCATAGCTGTTAAATATAGTACGATTATTCAGCCTGTTATGCACAAATCTTTCCACAATGAATTTAAAATATGGAAGTTTTTCGGATCTTATTCCCCCAACCGTTATAAGGTTATGTTTGTAGATGCCTGCAAGGGCTCCCAAGAAATTAGCAAGAGAAAGATATGACAAAATAAGGGTTACATTCTGTTGTCTTAGGTGGTTGATGAAATCAGTAAACTTATTGAACAGGCTGCCCCTTAGCCCTAAACAGCTTATTTGCTGATCCTCAAGAAATCGAAGATTAGCTTTGTCCATACTGCTGCCATCCCATATAAGAATACTCACTGACATTCCCTGTTGTGCCAGGAGTTTTGCGGTTATCATCGCCTGCTTCTCAGCTCCGCCTTTCATAAGGGTCTTACATAAAACCAACACTGAGTGTATTCCAGTCTTCATAATCAATTTATTTAAAAGATAAACGGTTATGAAAACTATAGACATCAATAACAGTCAAACCTCCTTCTGAATTAATTGTGTGGATTCCTTTCAACTCCCTATCCCAGTCAGGTATGATTTCCTTGACAAGTATCTCGTTATACTCGTCCGTATTAAGCTTTGTTACCTGGTTAATATTAATCCTCCTTCCATATCTCATAGAACAATTCTGGGAAGGTCTGTATATTACCCCATCTTCTACGAACAGCTTGCCTGCGCATCTTGCGTTACTCTCATCTGAAACAACCGGATTGAGAGGATGACTGGTCCAGTTGCCTGAAAAAAGATCATCGCTGTAATAAAGGTACAATTCAGTACTACATCCGGAGATCCCGTTTGTATGGTCAATTGTAGTGAAAAGCCACCATAAGTTTTCGTGAAAGAAAGGAGTCGTATCAGTAGCAACAATATTCTCCATAAGATTACCTTCAAACTTCCATTGATATGGAAATCCGGTGCATTTATACAGTTCAATTGTCCTGTTTTGGCTAGTTTCAGGAATCATATAATATGATCCGCCTTCTTTGAATGTAAACGGATAGGACATATGATACGGCCTTTCGATAATTTTTTCAGACCGGAGGAATTCCCCTTTACTGTTAAGCTCCAGTACTGAAATATGAGCTTTATTCTTCCTATAAATGAAATCTTCTACAAATAGATAATACTTTTGGTCTGCAGCAATTACAAATGGATCAGCCCAGAACCTTTGTCGAGGCCGTTTAATTACATTGAAGGATGCAAAATCATCATAATTTCTGACTTTATCTACTGTCGTAAGAAGTTTCCAACTGAATGCATCAGTATATATAATTTTATTGAATCCAAGCAGGACTAGTTTTGAAATATGTTTTATTAAATCCCTGAGAATTCCTGCAAATGATTCTCTGTAAGGTTCATTATCTCCTAATGGACGTAAATGGCTTCTTTCTTTTAGTTTCTTTAGATAGCTGTCACCATATTGTGATAAACCCTCAACTATCCGTGGAAGTATATGGGTTGCCCTCCAGAAGATCTTGTTTCTGTTTATGTTGACTGAAAAGTGGTATGTCGCCTCCCTGGAAGAGTATAAAATGTCCGGAGCGGAGTATTTCGTTTTAACTCTTATAATTGCTGTTTCCGTTAGAGGAAGATGGCGAACAACTTCTTTGTAACCATAACCAACAGTAGTGGGAACATCCTCATTATCTATTGATAACCTCCAAAAGCCATATTTAGGTATTTCAAGAATCTCATCACTCAATTGATGATTTCCGAAAAGTATTATTAAATCTAGGTTCAGATGTTTGAAATATTCCCTCCCCAATTCAATTTGTGTTGCTTTGCGGTCCGAATAGTGTGTCCGGTATATAATGGAAGCCTGTGATGGAAGGGAAGTAACATCTTTTATACGATGAAAATCGTATTGACGGCGGAAAAGAAATCTATCAATTGCTTCGTAAATTCTTGCAGGGAGCAAGCTGAGGGACTGTTCTTTAGTATTACAACCTCTCTCCTCCTGACTACTGTTAATTATTACTGTAACACGCGCATTTTCACATTGTACTAAATTTTCGATGCATTTAAGAATCCAGTTTGGGACTGCAATGTCATTTATCAGGATTCCAATAAGCAATTTCCCATTAATCATAAACATTTATTCTTTGCTGTAACTCATATTAATGAACGCATCGATTGATCGTGCAAACTCTTCCTCCAGGACTGAGGAACCCTCAGTCTTTATCCATTGACCTTCATGATATTCATACCAGAACCTGGATCTCTGAATTGCAGAAGTGCCGAGATGAATCATCTGGAATTCTATCAAATTATAAGTCTTCCCATCAAATCCTATGTCCATTCCAATAATGGGGAAGTCGATTTCAGAAATCAGGCTTCGTGCAAAATCAAGTACGCATATCTGCTCTTCATCCGGTACGTCAAAAAATTTACCACTACCACTTGCTCTGAAATCATTTGGTCTGTTCTTCCGATACATGCAATAGTACCTTCCTCCGAAATAGAGAACTTTATAGTCGCCGGAAAGCCCTGAGATATAATTCTGTACAACAATTGCATTGCTGACTGGTGCTGTATTATATTGGACGTATCTTTTCTTTATTGGATCAAGACGCTTTGCCGTTTTTTTTACAGTGTTTTTAATCCAGGTAATGAATAAGTCGTCCAGACCTGTACCGATAACAACCTTTCCAGCTTTTTTAACTAGCCTCCGGAATTCATTCCGGTCATGAGCCAAGTATACTCCTTTTCCTGCAGATCCTGAAGCTTGTTTGATCACTACGGGAAACTTTCCATCATAGTTAAGTGCGTCTACCCACGAGCCATAGCATCTGCTTCTAATGGTTTTTAGTGTATTGTCGGTAAACCTCATTCTAAGAAACTCCATGAAGACTTTATCATGATGAGCTTTCAGGTATTCATGACATGGCAGAACAATGGCCCCCTGTTTTTCAAGAAAGTAGATCAGATCTTCGATATACCTCTTATAAAAAGCCCCAGGAGCTTCAGAAGTCTGATATAAAAAAAAGTAGTTCTTGTAACAATTAGTCAGGTCAAGGTCGCTGAATTTGAAAATCTTGATATCGTAGTTATTGGCAATGAACCAATCCCTGATTCTGGAAACGTCCATAGACGTAAAATTTTTCAGGTCAGGTTTGGATACGAGGAACTCAGATTGTTCGTCGGTTAAGATAATCAGCTTTCGCATATTGACAAAAGTAAGTTGACACATTTCTCCCATTCATATTAACGCGGTTTACCCTCGCTAAGTATCTTGATGTATCGTAATACTATCTCCCTGTGCGTCTCACATTCGAAATGATTGCGGATAATGTTCAGCTTAGCTTTAGAGTATATTAACCTTGTTAAAGGACGATTAAGCACTTTATCAATTCTTCTAATGGTTTTTCCAAGACCTGCCAGGGTGGCAAGGTAGTATTGACCGTTCTTTAAGCAATACTCATCAAATTGGCGTTCAACAAATTCATGGTCCTTGATTTCTTCTGATCGTTGATAAAAGTCATCTAATATTTTATTCCCTTGGGCAGGTTCCGGAATTTTGACTCCATTCCCATGCTTTTGTATTGGAATGAAATCAACCTTTATTTCCTTCTCAAACTTAACATTCACTAAAAGTCCCGTTTGGTAAAATTCATCATCATGTCTGTCGAACAGGAAGTTACCCTGACCGTATACTATTATTCCATTTTTGTATTTTTCATAGGCACCAACGCAATGGCTGTGCTGACAGATTATGAGGTCTGCACCACTGGTAGCCATTTTTCTGCAAGTCGTTTGCAGTTCAGGTGTAGGATATCTAAAATATTCTTTCCCACCATGATACAGGACTATTACTGCATCACAATTAGTTTTTAATTTGGTGATATGGTCGAAACTCTCCAATAGGTTAATAGGATTTGCGCCCGCACGTTTTTCACCAGCTATTGAGAACTCGTGTTCTGCACAGGCACAGATTCCAATTCTATAGTTATTCCTTTCAATGATAAATGGAATAGAGGCTTCTCTGAGGTCTCTGCCGGCTCCTACAAAGCCTATATCGTTCCTTGACAGTTGCTCAATAGTACTAATGAGACCTTCTTCGCCATGGTCGAGGATATGATTATTGGCAAGAGTAAAGACTGTGGGATTAATTAATTTAATTCCTTGCATCATAGAGATAGGAGCACCCAGAATAGGTCCATCCTTCTTTATGGGATTCTCTTTATTAATCATTGGGACTTCAAGATTGAATATTCTGAAGTTCACAGATGATAGAATATTAAGAAGTTTTATATCAATAATTCCCTTAATGTTCCCAGATGAAAAAAAGGAATAATTTGAATGGGTTGGCCCGAGATCACCCCCAATTATTATTGTAACTGGATCCATAATGGCTACTATTAGTTTTTTGTTAGAAATTCTCGTATTCTTTTCATACTGACCTTATAATCGAGCAATTGCCTGGAAGTCATGTTGCCATTAACTGAAATCTCGGCAAGTATTACCTTATTTTTAATCATCCATTCCAGCTTTGAACTTATTGATGAGGGATTTCCACATTCAGCCATAATAACATCTATCCCATCCTCAAAGTATCTCTCAACATCTCCAAACTTCGTTGCTAGCACAGGTTTACGAAGAGCGAAATATTCGCCTAATTTAGTCGGGAAACCTGCTTTGGTCTGAATTGTATCTGGACGCGTTATCACCAGAATTTGGCATTTGGACAGGTATCTTCTTACTTGGATAGAATTTACTAGCCCTGTAAAAGTTACCAGATCATCTATCCCGAGGCTGCTGCATTCTTCTTTGAGTCCCGGGATAAGAGACCGGCCGAATGTGGCATCTCCCACTATAAGGAGTGAAATGTCCAGTCCTTTTCCCCTTAGAATTTTTATCGCCATAAGAAGATCACTAAGCCCGTCTTTCATATAGGGAGCTCCGCTGTAACCGACAGTATATTCTATTTCAGTTTTTTCAGGTTGCCAGAAATCGAAATCAGTCAGGTTAGGCTGCACCAGGATTTTCCTTTCATCAATACCCATTTGCAGGAATTCTCTTTTAAGATAATGGCTGAACACTATTAATTTTTCTGACATTCTGTTCAAATATCTGAAGTTAAGCATGTATGCCGCCCTTGAGATCCTGCCAAGTATTGATTGCCTGAATTGTGATTTATCAATTATTTCTGCAGCAAATTTTACAACCTTTATTTTACTAATTCTGCCAGCTAAATGAATTGGAGTATTGAAAAAAATGTCGCCGTTATAAAGCAATACTGTTACCTGCTTTCTTTGAATGATCAGAGAGGTTAATAAGTACAGCAATCTCACATAGCTAAAAAATTGGTCCGCAAGTTTCAATAGTACATTTTCAGGTCTCTGTTTGAAACCCAAGTATGTGTAAGGGACTCCTTCAAGAGAGATGTTAGTGCGTGGGCCATTGTATCGCATATTCCCGAATGCATGGCCTTTAAGAAGGTAGACGCTGATATGTATACCGTTTGTTTTTAGTCCACGACAAAAAAGATTGAGATAATTAGCCCCGGGACCACCCTCTGGAAAATTTGTAGAGGTAATCAATATGTACTTTTCAGAAACGCTTCCCATTTTTTCGTGATAATCAAACAGTTTCTAACCTGATTAATTCATAAATTGAAGTTTCGCAAGAAATAAAAAGTTAAGAAAATGGCATAAAAAAAAGCAATGGGAGTTTTCAGATATC
>CALBTS010000614.1 GCA_937968035.1 uncultured Methanomethylovorans sp. | reverse complement strand
AGAGCACCTGCCTTGCACGCAGGGGGTCAAGGGTTCGACTCCCTTAATCTCCACAATTCTTTAAATAGATTTTGCTAAGATGCCTTAAATTGAATGATTTAAGGCATCTTAGTTTTCATCAAACCAGCAAATCTCACATCCAATTATAGAAAAAATTACACTAATCCGGATACCTAGGATATTTTTTTCTGATATGGTATCCGAATAAGCTATATTAAACTGCTATAAAATATATTAAAATTCACACCAATTTAATACATTTTGGGTATCTTTCCTGTGTTTTGTTGTTATTCGGATACCCAAAACCAACCAATATGGCTGATCGACAAACATTATCAATCCTATTTTATCTGCGGAGGGACAAGGCAAACCGAAAGAACGAAGTGCCTATCTACATGAGAATCACTGTAAATGGGAAGAAGGCTGAAATGGCTACTAATCGTTACATTAATGCAGACAGATGGAATCCTGAAGGAGGATTTGTTAAAGGTACCAAGGCTGATATTAAGCAGTTAAATGAATACCTGGATATCCTGAGAAGTAAAGTTTACTCAGCTCAAAGAGATATGATAGAGCAGAACCGGCTTGTCACTGCTCTAGGATTGAGGAACAGCGTACAGGGAACAACCACAGCTCAGCGAACAGTTCTTGAGGTGTTCCGGTATCACAATAAAATGATGAAGGAAAGAATCCCTGAAGACAATTCTCCCACTACATTAATAAGATATGAGACAACACTTAATCATGTTGCCGAATTCATCAAATCCAAATTTAAAGTCGAGGATAATTATCTGAACTCGCTTAACCATGAGTTCATCGCAGACTTAGAACACTACCTGAGGACTGTCAGGAAGTGTAATAATAATACCAGCGTCAAGTACATCAAGAACTTCAAGAAAATCGTTAGGGTAGCAATTAAGAATGATTGGCTTAAAAGAGATCCCTTCTTCAATTACAGGGCTTCTGTCAAGCCAGTGAAGAGAGAGTTCCTGGATACAGAGGAAATAACCCTGCTGGAGAATAAAGTGTTCCACATACCCAGATTAGAGCAGGTCAGGGATATTTTCATTTTTTCTTGTTATACAGGATTAGCATATAAAGATGTTCAGGAATTAAGCGAGGACAATATTCGATCTGGAATTGACGGCGAGAAATGGATCTTCACAGAAAGAACCAAGACATCAGTTAAGTCGAACATTCCCCTACTGCCCAAGGCTCTTCAGATTATTGATAAGTATAAGGACTGGCCTGAGAATTTAAGCAAAGGGAAACTGCTTCCTGTTATAAGCAATCAAAAAATGAATGCATATCTCAAAGAGATAGCCCTTATTGCCGGCATTAAGAAGAACCTGACCTTTCATCTTGCAAGGCATACATTTGCAACCACTATCACTCTAACTAATAATGTGCCAATTGAGACTGTAAGTGAAATGCTTGGTCATAAGAGCATTAAGACAACCCAGATCTACGCCAAGGTTATTGACAAGAAAGTTAGCGAAGATATGAAAAGCCTAAAAATCAAGCTGTCTGCCAGCCATACGACAGAACCTAAGAAAAGCAGCAATGGATAATCGGAATATTTTCAAAGGCTGCTTCAACTTGATCAAAAACTATGACAAAGTTTTTGAGTTTGAAAACGACAACTTCTATGGAGCATATTATGCCCAGAATGAGAATCGGGAAATCAACCCTAATGACCCTGCAATCCAAGAAAAATGGGAAGCCCATCTTAGATCCCATATTAAAGAGGTGTTTACTTCTGCCTATGAACACCTTATAACGGCCTTTGGGAATCTTATTGTATCAAATAAAAAGAT
>CALBTS010000613.1 GCA_937968035.1 uncultured Methanomethylovorans sp. | reverse complement strand
CGTCCACCTAGATCTACACTCTTTCCCTACACGACGCTCTTCCGATCTCAAGTATAGTGTCCCCTTCCTTCGTTGAGAGCAATCCACATACTGCAGGCACGTCAATCGGGAAGGTTGCAGAATGGGTTAAATGAAATCCTGCATCTTTGCATTCCTTTCTAAGTGCGGCAGTGCTGGACACATTGGTTCGTAATACTCCATCTCGCATGTCAATTCCAGACTTCACCTTGGGTGTGGTCTTGTCCATTCCATATCCCAGCTTAGCGTTAACATCTTCAATGTCATGGAGCCACTGGTCGTTGTAGTAGAACTCTGGAGACTTAACAAAATGAAAAATCGGCTCGTGACTTCTGACGCTGCGTTTACCTCTAGTATATGTTGGGTTATTCTTTATCCATAGAAGTTCATCGTTTAATATCCAGCCGATCTTAAGCATTTCGATGACAAAGTAATGTGGTACAGCCTGATATTGACCATTAAGAACACAATCATTGAGGTTTACAAACAAAGAACCATCGTCTCGAAGAACACGATGACATTCTTTGAATATTTTCATCATGTTGAGAAGGTAGATTTCAATTTCATTTTCTTGTCCCAGTTCATCTTCACCGTTACCATATACTCTCATCTGAAGGTAAGGTGGCGACGTAATAATTGCATTAATTGTACCAGTTTCAACCTGATCCATATTCTCACTGGATTGGTTAAATATCTTTGTGTTCTCGCGAACAATCTCAAACTTTTCTGGGATCACAAACGAATTTTGTTTTCTACGTTTTAAGTCTATAAGATGCTCATGTAGGCCGTTAAGAGTTGTTTTACCTTTGTCCAAAGATTTGAAGATTCCCTTATAGTTGTCAGAGTCCTTCCCATGTATTTCAGCCGCTAATGATGCAATGGCTTTAACTTTCTCTCGAGTGGTTCTCGAATAGGTGTTCAGAAACGCATCTCGTTTCTCCTTCAACTCCTTCAATTCAGGATTGAGATCAGTCCTCTGTCCCTTTTTAATTTTGTAATGCTGCTCAAAAAACTCGATCTCCTTCAGGATTTCCGTGTATGATTTGACTCTTTGTTGATTAGTCACAATGGATTTGATATCCAATTCACTCTTTTCAATATCCTTATAAATGACAGGGACTGTTTTCATCCCCAGTTCTAAGGCAATCTGTAGCCTCAGATTGCCAGAGATTAAAACATTCGTAGCTCTATCAACAATTAAGGGCTCAATTATACCATGTTCTTCAATGCTCTTCTTAATCTCCTCATAATTAGAAGGGACTTGATACATGTCAAGTTTTGTCGGATTAGGAATTAGGGTTGAGGGATTTACGTGGGTAATGATGTCTTTTGGTGCCATATCTTGTCTTTATAACCTGCCCGTGGATCTGCAAAGGTTAAAAGTAGCAAAATTTCACATTTAGATTGATTATGTAGACAAACTTGGGGTTTAGGAATAAGAATCATGGAGGCTATACAGATTCGGTTAAGAATCTTACCATCTTTCTTTAATGTACTGAAGTACTAATGAATTTCTTTCCCCTTTCAATATTCGACGAAAATACACTATGAGCTTTATCCTGATATTTCTTTAACGAGCAAATAGGTTTTAATTTCAGCCACTCCTCTTCAATATCCTCTAGTTTAGGTAATGGTTCGGGCTGCCATGGTTTCACTTTCAGTCCGACAGGCGACCCGATAATATTCATGAAGTGCTTATTTGCAATGCCAACCAATGGTTGTAGATACTCTGGATATGTACATATGGCATCGTGGATGGTAAAGACAGGTGCCTCTGGGTAACTCTCATGGAAATCCCTGCTAATCACATCCAAGACAATATAACTTTCAGCCCGTTGAAGAAGATATGAGAAATTGGTTTTGCCAACTTCCTTGAGAAGATCATATATCAATTTGTCAACTCCAGGATATTGTTCACGGAACATCTTAAAATAAGTGCCGTTCTTCCTATGCTTTGGTTCATCATCGAATAACACATACCTCATGTTGTTTTTTATCCTTTCCCTAAGGACTGTTTCGTCCATAGTTTTCTGTCCCGATCTTGAGTTCACTTTACCGACTAGGTACTTATAAAAGTCGGTTTCGAATGGAGCGGCTTGATAATTTCTAATGCTGGCCAGATCCATATCGCTGAAAAAAGAGCCCCACATAAATGAATATGTTTCTTTTGATCTTCCTATACTGGAGCTAATTTCTGGATTAAATTCCGTGTGCATCGTGGATCCAGAATAGCTGGTATACTCGAATGAATAAATACCATCCCTGCTAATAGATGAAATATAGCCAGTTTTAATAAGCTTCTGAAATACATCTGGCGATATTGACTGAAGGTTAAAGCTGCCCTCATGCCCAGTTAGAAATTCATCTTTCATTACTGCTGATAATATATATGGCTGAGAGGCCGTGATATCAATTTCTCCTAGCGGCTGTCCTTTAAATAACAAAAAGGGTCTGAGTACTCGATTTAATTGGGTCAGGCTTGAGTTCAGACGCCAATTAAAATACGATACCTGATGCCAGACATCACCATTTTCGATTTTCTCTACGTAGTACCGCCATCTACCAATTAGATTGAGTACCATATTAGACTGAAATTCATTGTTCTCTGCTCTGGTTAGAAGTTGCTTCCCAAATGAATAGATATAGTCATTCACTGCGGGATCGAAACTCAACCCTTTATTATCAAACTGGTGGTATAAGAACCTGTACTTGCTGTCGTTAAAATTAGCCTCTGGGTCATTTTTTTGATGTTTCTCAATACGGCGCTGGAACTTCTCTGGAATGGTTCTCCATATTACCTCGCCTGTATTATGAGGCGGGCATAACCGATAGCCTTGACAGTAGCCATCCCCTCCTTGTTTACTATTGTGCCAGGATTTATTGGATTCTATTACTGGGGCTAGGGGGTTGGTAAGAAGTTGGCGTATGAGGTAGTAATCCTTGCGACCCATAATCTTTTTCATCATCACAGAGGAAATCCTTCGATAACCCTCATTCTCTTCATTAAGGGCATAGTTTTCATTGGTGAGCATTATTCTTGAGAGAAGATAATAGATTTTATTCTTTATGCTTTCACTACGGGTTGGAGACAAATTCAGTGTGGCAACCATTTCTTTTACATCGACTGAGGCGGGAATCATTATAACCATATCTAAATAATTTGAGACATTATAAAATATAATGAATAAAAATGACAAATCAAAACTAATGTGGCTATATTCAGTGTATTACGACCGATATGTCTACGATTTTGTTATTTTATCAAAGCCTGCAGCTAACCTGTTTTCATCATAGGCAAGATTACTCAGGTGTAATACGCCTCTGGAAATTACCTTACCGTTTTAGCCTGGAATATTTGTCGTAGAGATCGGAAGAGCGTCGTGTAGGGAAAGAGTGTAGATCTCGGTGGT
>CALBTS010000612.1 GCA_937968035.1 uncultured Methanomethylovorans sp. | reverse complement strand
GATCGTATTCGGTGACTGGAGTTCAGACGTGTGCTCTTCCGATCTCCCCATAAAAGCGGCAACTAATTCAGGGGGACAACCTTTTTCGGTCAGATTAGAACGAAGGTAGTGACGACTTGCATTAGCTGGCAGATCATACTGCAGATCTTTCCTGATTTCCCTCCAGATATCGGTCGGCTTCAATGCACATGAACCGCCATCCATTCTTAAAAAGAAGAATAGAGGCATTTTATCATTCGGCCGCGGGTGACCAAGCAAATGGCGCAAGGCATTAAATGCATCAAGGTCCAGGTATTCAAGTTTTGACATGAGACACTCGAGATGCTTCAGGTAGGCATGGTACTGCTGAATACAGACTGGTGGCAGCCAGACAATCCTTGAGTTGTAATAATCAATACCATCCTTATCAGAAATAACTGCAAAGCCTGTTGTGTCATCAATTTGCGATGGCGGAAGTAACGGGCTTCTCACGGCACGAAACCCGGTTGAAAAGGCAAACATAATTGCTGTATATCGCATGATATTATTATGCAGGCGCAAAAGCTTATTTCTGTCGCGCTCCATACTTTGAATCTGTCTTATACGTCCCTGAAGCCGGCGTATCATTTTTCTGACAGTTTTCCTTTTAGGACGGTAGGAAGTTCCTGCCATACCCCTCCACGACCCTGCAGAGTTGCTGCCATCTTGAATATTGCAAAGGCTTGAAACTTTACCTTGTGTTGTCAACTCCTGATCTGCCGCATTTATTAACTTTCGGCAAGAAGTATAGTAGATTGTCTGCAAGCGTTTCACTGGCAAGGCTGTATAGTGCAGAGGTGGCATACCTAAAAAATCACTCCTGCCAGTAAGCAACATAGCAGTTGTGAGATCTGCCCCATCAGTTCCTGCAAGGTAATTATGGAGGAAACACTCAATTCTTTTGAGTGTTAATCGCGTTTTATGCTGTTCATTGAGACGTGAAATGATTTTCTGCAAAGCCTGCTCATAATAATATGGTGACTTGAGAAACAGGTTTCTCTCGCTTTCGTCCTTTTTTTTTATCTCCTTTTCCCTTACCTCCGTAATATATGTATCAATGATTTGCTCAAGACCAGTGCCTGATCTTACAAAATAAAATTCACGCCTGAGCTCTGCAGATTGGTAGAACCTTTTACCACGAATCATAGCCATTGGCAGCGTGGGGGGTGACACAACCCAAACACCTGATTTATAGCCATAAAAACGATATCCTGGCGGCTCAACTTGAGCATATGCCGCATCACTAAGTTTTATTGATGGCAGGTCGTTGAGTGACACAGAACGCAAAAATAAAGTTACAGCAACAGCTGCCAGCTCACGCTGATCAATCTCCCCTAATCCTCTGATATTCGGATTATACTGGTAAACACCAGATGCCAGTTGCTCAATCGCCTCAATGAAACAGCTAACTTCGTACAGTGACAGCATTTCCCACCTGAAGGGAAGACGTTGATTATGCATGGCAATACTGGACAGATAATTGCGCTTCTTACGATTATGCTGCTCGGACGGCAATTTATCATCCAGAGGGGAACTAATTTGATAATAATCGACCCCTCCGGTGGTCTCGGGGGCGTCAAGTCCGCATGCTGACTCTGCAGTAAGCTGCCACATTTCAACATCATCTGTTTTACCAATCAGCTCAGGATCAACAGCATCATTTATAGTGTGTCGTATGGTACGTAATTTTCTTGGGTGTCCTGATTTCAGATAGGTAGGTGCACTTTTGCCTGACAGAGCGTAGTCAAGCAAATTATAGATACATTTTAATGTGTTTCCAGATCGTTGTATGCCCTTCAGGTATTCCCCATGCGCATTTGACAACTGTTGAGGAAGGTTATTATGAATATCAATTTTGGTCGGTAATAGCAGTTTTCGCGCAAGACGACATGACTCATCCAACGCTTCCAGATACTCTTTCGGATCACGCCAATGCGATGCGTGTTCTTTTCGGTGCCTGAGTATACCAGACGCAACGACTAAGTAGGCCTCCAATAGCAGATGCCGCGGGGAATCATCCCCATCCAGATATGACTTCCCCAAGCAAGTATAAATGTAATTATGGGTAAATAGACCGTGAAACGGCTTTTTGTTAAGAAGCTTGGTGTTGGCGGGAGGGTATTCTTTTTCAATTATATCTTTATTACTAATAATAGCTGCGGCCACCAGCTTACATTCGTCAATTTCTTCGTTAGATAAAAATTCTCCGACATTCTCTATTTCACAGATATACTTAATTATTTGTATTATTTTGCTTAACTGGGAAGTGACTTGCAGCAGCCCTTCCAGATTTAGCGGAGCTTCTATTAGCCACAGATACAGAGCGAACTTGCCTTCATCAACAGCAGCTACAGAACTGATTAGCTGTTTGACTGATTGATCTTTGTCCGCTTGTTCCATTGTCGTACCGTTTCCACATGCACCTGTAGTATTCGGGCAATTTTACTGGGACCACATCGGGCCGTAAGCAACTCGTTTCTAACCTTCTGCGGGATAAGGTGCATAGTCCTGTAAATAGACTCTCTGGAACTCAGGCTAAAACAGGATGTAGTTATGAGGAGGTCAATCAGACACCTGTTTAATGCATCTTCGCTTTTTACACCGACCAGGGGAACTACGTCGATCTTATCTGTAGGTGGTAGAATATTACGGACAACACTCAACGTCCTCAATCCACCTACACAAAAGTGTTTGTCATTCTTTCCAAAAATCACCTGGATTGGGTGAAGCTCAAGGAGATACGGCACTATTTCAGGACAAAAAAGCTGGTGTGGCTCTTTCAGCACAAATTCTGTCGTAATGAGGTGCTCAACAACCTCAGGCTGCTTGAATACCGGGTGAAGTTTAATATCCCCTAGTGCCATTGGAATAGACTTCACGCTTACCTAACCGATCCGCCTTCTACAAAATCAGTGCTGTCAGTATTGCTTTCTACTTGTGACGAAGCGTCTGAATCAGGCGGCTGTTGTGAGAATCCTTTAAACAGATCGGCAAGTTCTATACAGGCTATCCCCTCTTTTTCCAGGACATTTCTTGTCCGTGGGCCTACCTGATCTCGTGAAATCAAGGCAAAATATTCTTGCCTGCCATCCCCCCCCCAATGGACCTGTCGGGCCTTTTCCTTCAGCTTAATGGCGTCATCGGAATGAAATTGGTTCCCGTTAAGCTTGCATTCTCCGAAAAAGATATGAGCTTTAGAGTCATCCATAGCCATAACATCAATTTCAACCTTACCGCCTCTATCCCAATATCCTCCGATACGATCAAAGATAAAGGGAATAACGGCCCCATTATTTCGAAGCTGCAGAACTTCTCGTATCATTACCTCAAAATGCAGCCCCATGAATGTAGGAAGGTCAGTAAAGATTTTCTCCGCGAGCCGTTCTTCTGCACCCATAGCAACTAAGCTCTGGTTCTTATGAATATAACGGAACCAGAATTTTAAAAGTGGATCGGCTATGTGATAGCGCCCGTTTTTGTGCTCACTCCCACTTGATGTCACCGGTAGGCGCCGCTCAAGAACCTCATACTTTGTTACTAACTCATCAAGATATTTACTGATACTGGTCACCTCAATGCCAGTTTTGTCGGCAATCTGGGACATTTGGGTAACACCGCAGGACACTGTCTGCAATATTGAAAAGTAAAGATGATAATTCTTACCAAACTCCTCTATTAGCAGTTCACGCCCCTCGCCTTGCAACAGAGCATCCTGTTCACAGAAAAGCCTTCTGACAATTTGTTTCTGTGAACTTTTAAAAAGATGTGAACGGTCAATTTGATCGTAATACTTAGGAATCCCACCAAAGAGAGAATGAAAAAACAAAGATCGGAAGAGCGTCGTGTAGGGAAAGAGTGTAGATCTCGGTG
>CALBTS010000611.1 GCA_937968035.1 uncultured Methanomethylovorans sp. | reverse complement strand
TCGCGGTACGGAGAGGCAATGACATATACCGACCTGTTATAAACCGTTCTCTTTAAATAAATTATTCAAATAGATGTCAATTTGTTTGCTAGCTAATTCGTTGTCAAGTATTATCCCATTTTCGTCTAGAAGAATTAATTTGGGAATTGATTTCACTCCATATATCATAAATGCACTACTATTGAACCCTTTAAGGTCAGATATATTTAACCATAGAAGTGAATCGGATTTAATGGCTGCAGTCCATGCCTCCCTGTCTGTATCAGCAGATATTCCAATTATATTCAACCCGGCATCATGGTATTTTTCATATAACATCTTCATCATTGGATGTTTTATTCTACATGGTCCACAGTTTGAGGACCAAAATTCTATCAGAGTGAATTTTCCTAGGTTTTGAGAAATTGAAGCATCTTTCTCTTCTGGAGTCCTTTGGGTAATGTTGACGAATTTCTCTCCTTTTTCTGGGATATCTGGAAGATGAATATATTCTGCCAGCAATTTGCCTTTTGAGCTTATTTTGGAATCTTCAGGTAGCAGGTTGAAAATTTGTTTTATATCATTTTTTGAGAACAGATATTCTTCATAATGATAAAAGTCGGGCATAGTTGTTTGATTATAAAGATAGTAAAGGGCTACTTCACTGTCTAAATTGCTTGTGTAAAAATCAATTTTTGCTTTCTTGTAGTTCTTAAAAATGGTTTCAAATGCCTGTGAGATGCTATCAATTGTCTTAGGGTCTGTTGTTTGACTTTTTAGTATTCTTAGTTGAGAATATTCGTTATTATATTTTCGGATGATTGAATCGTAAATCAAATAAGTATTATGAGATTTTGACCCAGTAACTTTTGAATTAGTGAAATAGTTGTAATCTCCTTCAATCTTTATTTTGGTGTTATCGAGCCAAATTAGAAGCCTGTCTTTTTCATACTTGGCGCTATCACTACAGATTACAAATAATCCCGGCTCTTCTAATTTGAATCTCTCATTGAACCTGCCATTATTAACATTTATTTTTTGAAT
>CALBTS010000610.1 GCA_937968035.1 uncultured Methanomethylovorans sp. | reverse complement strand
GGAAGAGCCTCCATCCATCTGACCACATTGACATGCTTCCGGCCATGGAACTGCGGCAGAAATACTCCCTCTTCCATTCCTTTTTGCCATAACGATTTAACAAGATCTCTGCCAGGTGATGTCTTGATTGTGTCTGTCACCGGCGCAAAATAATACGGATTAAAATCAGACTCCCTTATCCGCTTGAAGTCAGGATTGCCAACAACAACATTTGCTGTAAATGCAGGATGATTATCCCTGGCATCCCTGAATGACGACAGGACCTCAAATAATTCTGACAGGTCATCGTTACTTTCCAGCGTATCCAGCCTGTTATAATCACTCCGGGCTAAATCATAGCCTTTCGACTGGAATCGTTTTAAGACTTCCAATGATGGCATCCGAATACTACCCCAGTCATCACTCTCAATTACAACTATCCTTTTTGCTGTACGCCAGCCCGGGATATTGACAACATTATGTGCCAGAGATCTATAAAATGACCTGAAATTAATAATCATCATTTATGATTCCACCCAACTCCTCTGTTGTAAAAAACTCTGCATCCGGCCATTCCCTGATAATCCTTTTGAGTAAATCACTCAGTCTGGCGAGGCCGTTCTTCCGGTTGTCAGCAAACAATGCACCAACATAATTAACTCTGTGAGTACTTATTATGGCCGGTTTATGCCACCTGAAGGCTATTGAAATATCTGACATACAATGATCCACCCAGTCTGTCCCCTGAACCACAGGTTCAAAGAAGCAGTTCCGGGTAATTATTTTCAGGCCAGACGGATTCCTCTTTCCTATCCAATGCAATCTCTTTCTAACCTTACCATGACCCATGGGCTCTGATTGAATCCTTGGCATGGATAAGTATTTTATTCCATTATCAGAAAGGTGTTTCTCCAGCCCTGAGCTAAATGGTCCATTTGGAGGAACAAAGTAAGAAGCCTTATAACCGAATAAATCCTTGAATAATTCCAGGCCTGTGGCAATTACTTCAGTGTGATAAATGAGGTCTGAGGGATCTGAAAAATCAAAGGCAGCCTGAAATTCAAGCCCGATATCTGGCTCATGTTGAGTTGACATTCCCCAAAAACAATGATCAAATCCTGTCCTGGCGACCTTATTTCCACTGGTAAGCGCTCTCATCCAAACCTTTACATTCAGATGTTCCCTTCCATGGAACTGAGGAACAAAAAGCCTTCTATTTATGCCCTCCTGCCACAATTTGAAAGAGTTTTCACAACCTTTATATCTTCGGAATGTATCAGTAAAACGCTCATAATAATAGGTCGTAAAGCCGCTATCCCTGATTTTATCAAAATCAGGATTTGCCACAACGGCTAACGGAGTGATTACAGCGGGTCTGTCCATTTTGTCTTTTACGGATGTAAGAACCTCGAACAAACCTGAAAGGTCCTCAGAAGTAGCCATTGTATCAAATCTATTAAAAAGGGCTCCTTCATCCGATATCAGGTCAATGCCTTCCGTCTGCAAGTTGTTATATGCTTTAATCGATGGCATTCTGGTGCTCCCCCAGTCGTCTGATTCGATAATGATCATTTTCCTGCTTGTGCGCCACCCAGGCAAGGCTGCGAGGTTCCTGCGAATACTCAATGTTACCATCCTCCCATCCGTTATATTCTAATTGAACAGCACCTCATACAGTGACAATATCGGGGAAAAGAAAGGCACACCAAAGCCAGGAGAAAATATCCATGCATTCATACTTTCAGCTCCAAGCCTGAAATTGATTATTGAATACAACAGCATTGGAAATAATCCTATTAAAATCAGAAAGTAAATCTTATCACCCGGTAGCTTAGCAAAATACAACAGTAAATAGGCGGTTGCGAACAAAAAGAACAATACCATAAAGCGCTCCCCAAAGGATGGAATTGGCATACCGAAATTTACGAAAGCAATAAAGAGAAGCAGGAAACTGAATAGGTTTTGCTCTGACTTGCCTTTCATTAGTGATTTGTGTCTCAACCGTATAGCAGCGATTGCAATTAGCAGATAGTAAAACACAATATCGCTTGTGATACGCATAAACCATGCAGACTGAGCTGCACCTTCCTGGACAGCACTGATATACCCCTCACTTGAATAATTCGAATAGCGTTGTTGCAGCCCCCCTCCAAGTCTTAAGGCAAGTGAGCTAAAAAGTGGTGCTACAAGCTGGGGGATCACAAAAGAGGCTAGCGCCAGAGGAAAATATATCATGTTTCTGTTACCAGCCAGATAGTATATTAACAGAATAGCATTAGCTGATATAAAACTCCAATGTACGAATGCCGCAGAGAATGTTATGATCAGGAACTTGGGATTTTTCTCTGTTATCACACGGTAAGCCCCGTAGAAAAAAATCCATGCCGCTGTCCACATCCTGACACCACTTATCATTGTAACAGGAACTGTCATGATGAAGAAAGCCATCAGGATAATAGTATTCCAACCCTGATTAACCCTAAGGCGCTCATAAAGAAGTCCGATGGAATTCAGATAGAAATAACCGAAAATCGCTGCCCAAATCCCAAAATAGAGCCCATGATCACTTGTGAATCTGGATACTATAAAAGAGATAAGAGGTTCAACAATATCAACCGAAGTATCACTGTAAAGTCCCCCTACAATGGTGAAAAACTCAGAAAACGGAAGCATAGCATTGGCCTTCAAACTTAAAGCATATCTGTAGGCATCGACTGCAACGTTGTTGTTTACAAATGTCAGCCCGTAATAAACAATAAAGAGATCGGAAGAGCACACGT
>CALBTS010000609.1 GCA_937968035.1 uncultured Methanomethylovorans sp. | reverse complement strand
TGTCTGCCATGGTGTTTGCTGGCGATATTGAATTGTCCTGGTCAAATAGCCGTACGTTATCAGCTTCTTCCATCGAGAACCTTCAGATGGTTGTGGAAGAAGATATGTTTACCTATCAGACCGTTAAAGAACCTCGTGGCATCCCGGCAAAACACCTGAAAACCCTTTTCGAGTGCCTTGGATTGCCCGATCTTACCACTGAATTAGAGAAGCAGGACACAATTGTGCGGATCGTTACTACTGCTCAGGAAATGGTTAAACGGGTTGTGGAGACAAAAGCTAAAGTAACCGAGGGACTTAAATGCAAATCGATTAACCTGCTTAAAGAAAAGGAAGAAGAAGATTACAAAACCAGGTTGCAAAGTCTGGCTGAATTACTCGATAAGATACAGACATACAATACTTACGGCAAACTTAAGAGTTTCAGTTATACTTCCGATGGATTAAAAGAAACCTTCAAGGCATATACCTTATGCGATACAATTGAGCAACTGCATGCCCTTGCGGAAAAATTTGAGAAACTGGTAAATTACCTCAGCCAGGCATTGTCATATATGATTGAAAGCGAACAGCCACTTTTCAATGATATGTCCAAAACAATTGGCCAGCTCTCTGAAAAACTCACATCCGGTAACCAGACCGAAATAAAGCAATATGAAACACTGCTAAACTCGCTTAAGGACAGGTACGCAAAATATTACCACGAGTATTATTTGAAATGCCGTCTGTCCAATCATGACGCTATTGCAAAGGAGCGAATTCTTATTTCAGATAAGAAAAAGATCTGTGACATCATTAAGGATGCTGAATTCTTAACGGCAACGGATTACCAGAACTGGTTAAACATCATCACTTCTCTCAAAGAAGCTGATCCATCACTTACATTACATAAGGTGAAGGAAGAACCTTACCAGGATTTTAATCCACGGGAATTTTATGGGAAACCAAATTATAAAATCCAGGAGTTGGAAGAACAGCTGGATGGCATTTTAGATAAATGGATTCTGGCAATGCGATCCATATTTAAGGATCCAAGTGTAAAAAATAACATAGAATTGCTGAAAACCGATGAAAGAAAACTGGTTGAAGATTTCAGAGACGAAAAACTGGAATTGTCCATTGATAATGCAGCTCAGCTACGCAACCTCATATCAACGCTTTCAAAAGGTATCGATAAAGTTGAAATTGGTCTGGACGACATCAAAAAGCAATTGAACCGGCCAGTTACCCCTGCAGAGGCCATTGATATACTCACGAAATACATCGATGCCCTATGCGTAGGTAAGGAAAGAAACAAAGTACGAATCATCATTAAATAATTGTTATGGCAGAAGAAATAATATGCCTGGGAAAAAAGTTCAACAGTGATGACGAGAGACGGGAGTATTTTCGCAATGAACTTCGTAAGAAATTATCAGAACTAAAGCATATCGATGGCTTCCCAATTGGTGAGGATGAAGATATAATTGCATTAAGTGATCCACCTTATTATACTGCTTGTCCAAATCCATGGATGAATGATTTTATCCGGCAATGGGAAGAAGAAAAAACAAACCTAATTGAAAGTGGCATCCGTAATATCGAGTTTAACGTTTCTGAGCCATATGCTGTAGATGTGACTGAAGGGAAAAATAATCCAATATATAATGCTCATAGCTATCATACTAAAGTTCCTCATCCAGTAATAATGAGGTATATATTACACTATACTCAGCCAGGGGATATTGTGCTTGATAGTTTCGCTGGAACAGGGATGACAGGTATTGCAGCTCAAATGTGCGGAGATCCTGAAATTCAAACTAAATACAAAATCGAGAAGGAATTTTACGATAATAATTTGGCTACTCCAAAATGGTATTCCCGAAAAGCTATTTGTGGCGACTTGAGTCCTGCAGCTTCATTCATTGCAGCTAATTATAATACTCCCATCGATCTGGTACAGTTTAAAAAAGATGCCAATCGAATAATTGAAAAGTTAGAGAATGAATTGGGTTGGATGTATCAAACGAGAGACCAATATGGCAATATTGGTAGAATTAATTACACAGTATGGAGTGATGTTTTTTTGTGCAAAGAATGTAATGAAGAATTTGTTTTCTGGGATGTTGCGTTTGATAAAAATACAGGATCAATCTTAGATTCTTTTAAATGTCCCCATTGTAATGCCAAACTTTCAAAAAGAGAAATAAAGAATGCATATAATACAGTAAGAGATTTGGATTCTGGAGAAATCCTTCAACAAATCAAAACGGTTCCAGTATTAATAAATTATTTTAAACAGAAAAAGAGATTTGAAAAGATCCCCAATAATGATGATTTAGAAACCATTAATCGTATAAATAATTTTGACATAAATAATTGGATTCCAACAGAAAGGATGCCAGAAGGAGATGAGTCCAGAAGAAATGATGTAAATGGATATACAAATATTAATCACTTTTTTACAAGAAGAAACCTTATAGTACTGAGTTATTTACGGGAACTCTGTACAACAAATTCTCTTTTACTGGTTTTTAATTCAATTTCACAAACGCTTGCATCAAAATTAGTTAGATACAATTTAGGGAATAGAGGAAATGGGCCATTAAGTGGAACATTATATATAGGTTCATTGACTGCAGAAAGTAATGTCATAAATATTTTTCGAGGGAAAGTTGAGGATCTTTTAAAAGCATTCTCAAATTCAAGGAGATCGATAATATTTACCTAGATCGGAAGAGCGTCGTGTAGGGAAAGAGTGTAGATCTCAGTGGTCGCCG
>CALBTS010000608.1 GCA_937968035.1 uncultured Methanomethylovorans sp. | reverse complement strand
ACCATCGGCTGTCCGCATTGTTCCCCGGCTGAGCTTTCCCTCATAGCAGGATTGCTTGAAGGCAGGACCGTCAATAAGGAAGTATGGATCTGCACTTCCAGGGAAGTTGCAAACAAACATCCCGAACTTGTACGATCCATTGAGAAGAGCGGGGCAAAAGTGGTCTGCGATACCTGTATGGTGGTATCGCCGGCAACTGAAAAATATAAGACCATGATGGTGAATTCCGGCAAAGCCCTGGCATACGTGCCCGGAATGTGCGGAGTTCCCACCCTTTTTGGTGACATCTATAAGTGCATCAGGGAGGCGGTGAAGGAATGAAGATCAAAAGCCGTACTATTTCCCGTGGATGTGCAGAGGGACAAGTGCTGATCACACGTGATCCCATCTCTTTTCTGGGTAATGTAGATCCTAAGACCGGCAAAGTGGTGGATGCGAACCATGAACTTTTTGGACAGTCGATAAAGGGCAAGGTTCTGGTCTTTCCTCATGGAAAGGGCTCCACTGTGGGTTCCTATGTAATATATCAGCTCTTCAAGAACGGTGCTGCTCCTGCAGCCATGATAAACCTGGAATCTGAGCCCATAGTTGCTGTGGGTGCTATCATTTCTGCCATACCGCTGGTGGACAGGCTGGAAAACGACCCTTATTCCGTCCTAAGGAATGGCATGTCCATAAAAGTTAATAGCAGTGAAGGGTATGTGGAAGTGCCTGAAGGGTAATGGTCCTGATGATGCGATAAGGCACTGGAAAAGTGATGTACTAATGGATATTTGTATGAGGTGGAAAAGAAAGAACGCCTTCAGCCTTGCTGCGCTTGCACCTCTGCTGCCCAGCATACGCAGAGTTAAAACACCAACTGATGGTATAATGATCTACAGTCTGGTTACAAGGCAGGCAGCGAGCGTGTTCAGGGAAGTGCAGAATGCAACCACAAAATCCATTTTCATAGCTGGGGGCCCTCATCCTTCCGGGGATCCGGAAGGCACTTTACGATATTTTGATTATGTGGTGATCGGTGAAGGCGAGGCAACTCTTCCTGAACTTGTAAAGGTGCTGCAGGAAGGCGGGGATGTGAGCACTGTCAAAGGTATTGCCTACAAGGATACTGAGGGGAAAATTATCTACACTCCAAAAAGGGAGCCCATAGAGCTGGATGACTACCCCTGTTTTGATCCCCATCTTATCAAGGCTCCCATAGAGATCAGCCGGGGGTGTCCCTGGAAATGTAAATACTGCCAGATCCCGCAGATGTTCGGCAGTAAGGTAAGACACCGCAGTATAGATTCCATAGTGAAGTATGCTCAGCACTATAAGGACCTTAGGTTCGTTTCATCTAATTCTTTCGCCTACGGAAGCGATGGCATACACCCGCGTTTCGATAAGGTGGAAAAGCTGCTGGAGGCTTTGTATGAGATCGGGAACAAGGATATTTATTTCGGAACTTTTCCTTCGGAAGTGAGGCCGGAGTTCGTAACGGACGGATCTCTGGAAATGGTGAACAAGTATTGTACCAATGACAGGATCAGCCTTGGCGCACAGTCCGGCAGTGAACGGATCCTCCGGGATATTCATAGGGGGCACACTGTGAGGGAAGTGGAAATAGCCGTTGATCGTTGTTTTGAACATGGGATCACGCCTACTGTTGACTTTATTCTGGGTTTCCCTGATGAAACAGAAGAAGAGCAGGAGATGAGCCTTGAACTCATAAAGTGGATATGCATCAAAGGCGGTGAAGTACGGGCACATTATCTTGAACCTTTGCCTGGAACACCTTACGCTCATGTGTCTCCAAGCAAGGTCAGCGAGAAGGTCAACAGTGAACTTGGCAAGCTTGCTCTGAACGGCAAGATAACGGGTTCATGGGAGTGAATATCTGTGATGGACCAGGCATTGTAGTTTTCAAAGCAGATGCTCTTCGAACTTCCCATTACAAAATACCATGACCCTCACTTTTTCACCTTTACTCAGCTTTCGCATCATGCGGTCATAGATGCCCTGGACGTGTTTCAGGTGGTGTTTCTTGAAATGTTCACTGACCGTTTCCAGAAACCATATCTGATGTTCCAGATATGCTGTTTCGTACTCTTTGGTGAGTGTGGCTATCTTGCTGCATTCCTCATCGGTTATCTCTGAATGGTAGCATCCATGTTCGTTCAGGCCGCTGATCTGCCTCCAGTCCATTTTCCCGCTGTCATCTGCTTCCCGGTGTAGCATATATGGATACAGTCTGCATATCATAGGCCTGTCTTCATAGATACGACACCTTCCCCCTTCAAGGAACATACACGAACCATCTTCTTTGGTGCGCAAGGCATAACCTGAAACATAGAAGGTTCCGTTATTATCGCAAAATTCAAAATATGGTGCAGGTTTCAAAACATCGGATGATAGATTCCTGATACGTGGTAATTCCTGATCAAGCACGAAAATATGATCATTGAACTCACTGGTACAGCATTTTGCACACATGTCGCACTCAAAGCCCACTTCTTTGATGATCTCACAGAGCTTTTCCATAGGATATTTCAGCATATCATGCAGCTCTTTTCGTGCGTAAAGTATTTCTTCTTCTATAGATGGTCTGGCTACAACGAACAACTCCATTGATAATGATCGCCATTTTAACCGGCATGTTATTAAGTCTATCTTCAGTGTGTTCTGAGTATATCCTGAAAACAAAATGAAAAAAGAGAGATATTCCCGTAAAGTTTAATTAT
>CALBTS010000607.1 GCA_937968035.1 uncultured Methanomethylovorans sp. | reverse complement strand
ATAAAACCGTAAGGCATAAGCATTAGTCTTGGAATTGTTTCGGGAATTTCTCCAATCCATATTGAAAAACTATTTTCCCTTTCAGATTCTTTTTCATATGACGATGAAGATATATCTACCCATTTTCGACCACCATCCTCCTGATAAGGGATATTAATATGTGGGTGATCCAGATGATAATCAAGGTTAAGATATAGAAGATTGTTATATGTGTCCACCTGTAACGACGAGAGGGAGGGAGTGTTGTAAATGGCAGCTGCCCTCATACCCTTTCCAAATTTAATGCCCTGTTTATCAAGCCAGTACTCCTCTTCAAATGATGAAAGATCTATCTGTCTGTTCTTTTTGTAAACCTCTGAGACCGGAATATCAAATTTAACTATCAGCGCCTCTCTTACTACAACAGTATTCCCTTTATAAATGGTTTTTATTTTTATATCTAATTTCGGGCTATCATTGAAAGTTGCAATACTTATTATTATCTGGCCACCATCCTGACTATCACCCTTAAATGAAATTTCATGGTCATTTGTCATTTCCATAACTATATTCTGAATGCCTATGCTTTCATTGCCATTTTCATGTAATAAATAGAATTTAAATCCAGATATAATAATTTCCCCTTCCAATGTTGTAACTTCAATATTTCCTTCAGTATTCGCTAATAGTCTGAAATAGCTATTCCTGATCTCAATCTGGCTGTCACCAGAGGGAACATAATCCAATTCACCAGGATTTATGTCAGGGAGATATGATATTGGCCTTTTCGCAGCGTTGAAAGTAGATACAATATAGACAAGAATTGCAATACCAGCAACCATCAAAACTGCTAAGCCAATAACTATACTTAATTTCCAAAATGAGATTTTATATTTCAACAATTTACATGACATCTTAGGGAAAGAATAGAATAACCTTAACTATCGAAGTGAGCTATGATGAAAACTACTAACAATACTTTCCAATAACACAGCATAATTTGTCTCATCTAGTTTTGATGCCATAAATTATAAGTATACATTTAGTCTGTACCAGTCAATTCTTTGGGATTAAAATAATAAAAGGCCCAGAAACTCATCACCATTGGTAGAAAGAGTATGCTATAGCTAACAGAAATCATTAGGATTATCAGAAAGAACAATAACTTGCCCTTATAATTGTACTTCCTTGAGTATAAAATAGAACTCATAACCGCAGAAGAAATAAAAAACAGAAAACCAATCAGACCGAATTGCGCTAATAGATTACCAATACCTGAGATTGAACCAATGCTTGCCCCAAGTTTATAGGTCCAACTTTGTTCATTCACACTGCCAAGTCCTAAAATTGGATTATCCAGAAAGTCTTTAAATGCAATGACAAAGGAGGCAAACCGTCCTGGAGCATAAGATGTTCCCAATGTGACGGAGTTTTCTATAATTAAATCTATTTCAGCTACCTGCCTGTAAACATCAGCAATCTTTTCTCCCATGAACGGAAGTGAAAACAGGAGTCCTATGATAATTATTAAAATAGGTGAAAGTAAGACTAATGTATTTACTCTTTTATTCAGTAAGAAAAAGAAAAGTAATAAAAGTAAGATCACGTAGCCAGTTGTCGACTGTGTTGATATTAAGGCAATTACCAAAATCCAAAGACGTTTTCTCCTCCCTTGATCATTAGTTATGAAAAACAAGTTGATGTATATGGCAAGACTAATGAATACCGCAAAAGCACCTGGTTCCCATGCATAACCACAGTTCCTTGGAATTGGCACTCCATGTACCATAGAGCTTATACTTGGCTGTATTGAATAAATAATGATGTTTAATCCTTGAGAAGATACATTGGAGAATGTACTTAGGTTGGGTAAATGATTGATGATAGAAAACAATGTATCACCTCCAAGTAGCGTCTGGACACCCCATAGTAATAATCCAACTATAGAAAACACATAGAGTACTTTCTCATATATGATAAACAGGTTTGTTTTTAAGGATTTTACTATCGCATAGACAGTAAAAAAGATAAATATGTAATTCATGAATATTGTAGGGCGGAATTCACCAAATTTAACAGTGATCGCAATGAAATAGGCAAAATAGAAGAAGATCAGAAGATAGAACTGTGAATTGAACACTATCCTCCATCT
>CALBTS010000606.1 GCA_937968035.1 uncultured Methanomethylovorans sp. | reverse complement strand
AGAAAGTTGAGCAACGGTTTCAGGAGTTATCCAGGGTTTTCTCTGGTCAGAATGAAATGATGGGACTGATTAAGGCTGATTACACAGTCTTGAGGCAAACTCACTCTATTCCTAAGCCAGCTGAGACTGCCAAGGGTAAACTTACTATGAATGCCATGGTTGACGCGCTTCATTCCAAGGTCAAATCTGAGGGCATACACGTCGAAATAATTAAAGACTGGCTGTGGGTATCCGGGAAGACTTTCGATGTCAGAGATGACTTAAAGGAGCTTGGATTCAGGTACAGTTCGGATAAGAAGAGCTGGTACTGGAGGGATGACGAGAAACGTATTTCAGGTAAGCATGATCCCATGCCTTTTAATGAGATACGCAGTAAGTATGGGACCAAGGAGGTTATTCTCCTCTAGTCGCAAAGAAAGAGAGTTTTTATGCTCTCTTTTTTTTTTGCGATCGAAAGCCCAAAATTCTGCCAATTGATAAAATCGTGTCATTATGATTTCCTACCTTAGTGGGGCAATCTATCTGTTTGTCTCTTTTGCTAATCGTGTTGTGAGTGATGAGGTAGTTGGGGTGGTTAACACTGGGACTGACGGGACTGTGCTTTTGTTGATGCGAAAATATCAAGAAAAAATGCGCTAACCTAGATTCATCCTTCAGGAACACTTACACTCAACCCATACTTTGGGCAACTAGTTATAAAATGTATAGTAATAAACCTAGACAATATTTTTGGAATACTTGCAGCAGAGCTTACGGTAACAAAATCATTCCATTAACTCTAACAGATCAACGCATTGTTCCAGAGATAATCAATAGTCTTAAACGACTCCACTTCAAATTTGGGCATAAAAAAATAATATTTGATCTTGAAAGAATTCAAAGAGTTTTTCCATATCCTGCACTACCAGTAGCAGGATACCTGTATTATTTCAAAAATGAATTAGATGTTGATATTGAATTTGTTAACATTCCTACTTATTTGAAAAAGATACATTTCTTAAGTCCTGATGATATTGATAAAACTACAACTGGACTTGGAACCAACTTTTTAGATAGGGTTTGGGTTTTTCATTCCTCCGATGATGTTCATATACTTGTAAACGGTTTTCTGAAAAGTATTCGCAAGAATTGCATAGTAGAAGAAGGTATGCTACAAGCATGCGAATGGGGTTTAAATGAGATCATGGATAACGTGATAATGCATTCTAATGAGAATACCGGTTTCATTATGGGGCAGGTGTTGAAGGAAAGTCAGATTCTTAAGGTATGTATTTTTGACTATGGGCAAGGAATTTATCAATCTTTAAGAGATTCCATATATCGACCAAGAAATGCATCTGATGCTATCTCTCTTGCGATTCAAGAAGGTGTAACGAGAGATAAGAAAATTGGACAAGGAAATGGAATGTGGGGACTTTACAATATTATTAATCTAAATGACGGAAGCCTTCAGATTATTTCTGGAAAAGGAGGATTACGATTTGTCAATAAAAACAAGTCAACAGAGTCTTATCAAAGGATTATTATGTTAAGTCCTAAGCATCAATCAACTGCCATCAATTTTGATCTTAGACTAAATAGAGGAATCTCAATGAAAGAAGCGCTCGGAGGTTATGAGCCATTAGACTTGTTTATTGAAAGTCTTGCTGATGAGTATGACAGGATTGTGTATAGGATTATAGACCAAGCCTCGGGAACAGGTACAAGACAATCTGGCCTTAGGATAAGAAATGAAATTGTTAATATTTATAAAAGTGTCAAAAAGCCAGTAATTCTAGATTTCGAAGGCGTTGGTATAATAGCATCGTCCTTTGCAGATGAATTAATCGGTAAACTAGTTCAGGAGCTAGGTATATTTCAATTTCAGGCAGCTTTTCCTATGAAAAATATGAATGCGATCATACAATCAATTGTACAACGATCATTAAGTCAAAGATTATCTGAAAACCTGGCAACGTAGTGCATAAGGTTGCAAGAGGCTTTTCCAGATATTCCCTGAAAACTATAAGTCAATACGACAGATTTATTGTGGCTGTATAGTCCTCACGGGTGATTCAGGTATCGCTACCTGGAAGTGATAGATTTTTCCAAAATTAATCCTATCATTAAATCCTGAATCTCTCTATAAAAACCTGCTCCGCAAAGAAGGCGGCAACGCCCCATAGGAATTAACGTTAGCCTCAATTTGTAATGGAACAACTTAACGGATTTATTGACGAATCTGGCAGTTATGGATTTAATTTTGCCAATCATAACACACATTTTGTAGTTACTGTTATCCTTGTGGAACAAGGTGAAAAAACTCGATTATTACAGGAGGAATTTGATCAAATTCGGAGAGATGTTTTTCATGGAGCAGAAATAAAATCAAGTAAAATAAAAGATAGAACTCGACAACGCATTTTTCTAAGATTAAAAAAATTTGATTTTCGTTTTTATAGTTTAATAGTTGACAAGAGGAATATTTTCGATCGTTCTGGCTTACGGCTTTGGCGCGAATCATTTTATAAATACTTGTACAGGCAGTTGTATGCCCACCTTTACAGCACATTTTCAAGTATCACCATATTTGCGGATGAATTAATTGACAAGAATTTCATTGAGGGTTTTGAAACTTACATAGAGAAGGAAACTCAGAATACGCTATTTCAACAAATAAGTTTTTCAAATAGCACCACAAACTCACTTATACAACTTGCTGATCTATTTGCAGGTACAATTAACAGAAACCTCTCTGGCAAATCAACATTTGACCTATATTATGAGCTAATTGATAAGAATGCAGGCTTTTTAATTTGGCCTCAAAAAAGAATAAAATATTTTACTGATCACCTCGGCATCGATGGTTTTTCAAAAGAAATCTATGATTTGTCCCTTTTGAGAGCTGACAGCTACATTGAAAAACATAAAAGAGCTACTGATCCTGATGTGATCTTAAGAGTGCGTTTTGTTGAGTATTTAAAAGAAGTTCTACTTTATAAAGGATATGATATTCAAGTATATGGAGCTGAGATATTAGCTAACATTAATCCCGGATCTGAGTTTAAGTTAAACGACACTTTGTTAAAAACGAAAGTTGTAGCACCATTAAGAGATGATGATGTATTGATAACAAGCAATAGAAAGGGCTATAAATTACCATCGAGTGAGAAGGACATAGCTGAATTTTTTGAAATGCTTTTCTCAAATATTGATCCAATGATCAAAAGAATGAAAAACTGTTATGACTCTATCGTTTTAGCTACGGGGAAGAAACCAGAGTTCTTGGAAGAAAATAAGTTTGACTACATAAAAAGAATTATTACTGAATCCACCTAATCTGTAATTTGTAGATACTTATAACTTTCTTCTCGGCTATCAGTAATATTATTAATGAGTTTGGCATTAAATACTTGCTTCGGTTTGAATAGTCTTTAATTTTAAAATATGCGGTTCACTTTGATGCAGCGAGACATTTTGGCCCCGAGTATACAGACAGGCTCGGGGCTTTTATCTTATAGAAATACTGCTTTCCAATTTCTCCGCTTCCCATGGATGGCTTAGAACAATTAACCATAATTAATATCTTTATGGTTTGAGACTTTTATAGTCATAACACATTAAAGAACTTAATCGCCCTAACTTATTGAGATTTATGTTTGAACAAACCTTTAAGAATATTGACGATATCCTTCATAAGGATGCTGGATGCAGCAGTGAATTAGATTATGTTGAGCAGACATCCTGGATACTATTCCTGAAATACCTGGACGACCTAGAAAAGGATAAGAAGACTGCTGCAGATCTAGTTGGGACAACCTACAATCAAATCATTGGCCCGGAATATAAATGGGGGAAGTGGGCTGCTCCTAAGAAGAAAGATGGTACCATTGATCACCACGCGGCACTGACTGGCGATGATCTCACTGATTTTGTAAATGCGAAGCTATTCCCGTATCTCAAAAAGTTCAAGACAGATGCCTCCAGTGCTGACACAATTCAATACAAGATTGGGGAAATATTCAGCGAACTTAAAAATAGAATCCAGAGCGGTTACAATCTAAGAGAAGTCATTAACCTGATAGATCAGCTCCGGTTCCGAACTCATAGTGAAAAACATGAAATGAGTCACCTCTATGAAGCCAAGATTAAAAATATGGGTAATGCAGGCCGGAATGGAGGTGAGTATTATACGCCCCGGCCGCTCATTAGAACCATTGTTAAGGTTGTCGACCCAAAAATTGGAGACAAAATCTACGATGGAGCTGTAGGCTCCGCAGGATTCCTTTGTGAAGCTTATGAATACCTTAAAGCAGGCAAATCACTTACTACAACTGACTTTGAAATCCTGCAAAGGAGGACCTTCTTCGGCAAAGAAAAGAAGGCTCTCGCTTACATAATAGGGATCATGAATATGATACTTCACGGGATTGAAGCCCCAAATATTATTCACACCAATACGCTTGCTGAAAACATTATTGATATCCAGGATCGAGATCGTTACGATGTTGTTCTCGCTAATCCGCCCTTTGGAGGAAAGGAAAGGGCCGAGGTTCAGCACAATTTCCCAATTAAGACCGGAGAAACAGCATTTCTATTCCTACAGCACTTCATCAGGATATCAAGAGCAGGAGGCAAAGCAGGGATTGTTATCAAGAACACTTTTCTAAGTAACACTGATAATGCTTCTGTAAGCCTTAGAAAGCTACTGCTGGGAAGTTGCAACCTCCATACTGTATTGGACTTACCGGGAGGTGTGTTTACCGGAGCAGGAGTTAAGACGGTAGTGCTATTCTTTGAAAAAGGAATACCGACTCGGAAAGTTTGGTACTATCAACTCAAACTTGATCGAAACCTGGGTAAGACAAATGCACTTTCTGAAAATGATCTTTCTGAGTTTGTGAAACTGCAGAAGACCAAAGCAGACAGTGAAAATTCCTGGACACTTGATGTTAGCAAGATAAATACAAATACCTATGATCTTTCGGTGAAGAATCCCAAAGGGAAAGAGGAGGCCGCCTTGCGGGAACCGAGACAGATACTAGAGGAGATGAAAGCCCTAGACAAGGAAAGTGATGAGATCTTGAACTCAATCCTGAAGCTGATATGAAACAAGGTTGGGAAATAAAGAAATTATCAGAAATAGGCAGAATCTTTAATGGCAACAGCATTAATGAGAAAGTTAAAAAGGAGAATTATACCTGCTTGGATGATGGTCTGCCTTTCATAGCAACCAAAGACATTAGCTTCAATAGCCTCATTGATTACGAAAACGGCGTAAAAATTCCATTTGTAGAAAAAAGTCAATTTAAAATTGCTCCGCCAAATACTCCATTGATTTGTGCAGAAGGTGGTAGTGCAGGAAGGAAAATTGGTTATACAAATCAAGATGTTTGCTTTGGAAACAAACTCTTTGCATTAGTTCCGAACAAGAACGTTGAGAGCAAGTATGTTTTCTACTATTATTTTACATCTGGATTCCAAAAGCACTTTTCTTCTGGAATAGCTGGGCTGATTGGCGGAGTATCACTAAATAAATTTAAAGGAATTGAGATCCCCATCCCTCCCCTCCACGAGCAACACTGCATAGTAGCCATATTAGATGAAGCCTTTGCCGCCATAGCAAAGGCAAAAGCCAAAGCCGAGCAAAACCTTAAAAACGTCAGAGAACTATTTGAGAGTTACTTGCAGGAATTATTCATGGAATTAGTCCAGCAGAATGATAATATACCGATTTATTATATTGCAGATGTAATAGGTGGCTTTTCATTTAAGAGTTCTGATTTTAAGAAAGATGGTACTTATCAGGTAATCAGAATGGGAAATGTCCGTCCAGGGGTAATTAGAGAGGAAGAGAATCCGGTATTCATTGATAAAATGGAGAAGAAAACACTGAATAAAGCACTTCTTCAACCTAATGATGTAATAATAACTCAAACAGGGACTAAGAAAAAAAGGGACTACGGTTATACGGCTATTATAAATAAGGAAAACTATCTATTAAACCAACGTATTGCAGCAATAAGATTTTCAGACAAATACCTTCCTAAATTCTTCCTTTACTTTTCTTGGACTAATATTTTCAAAGATCAGTATTTCGCTAGTGAAACAGGAACAGTGGGACAAGGAAATGTTGGAATTGGAGCTATAACAGATTCGCTTGTTCCATTCTTATCTATCTCCGAACAACATTCAATTGTTAAGAAACTTGATAATCTCTCCTCCGAAACAAAAAAACTTGAAACCATTTACCAACAAAAACTCAATGATTTGGATGAGTTGAAAAAATCGATATTAAAAAAAGCTTTTAATGGTGAATTATAAACCGCAAAAGCATTAGTTGTATGAAGAATCAACAGTTGATTGAGTTACTTAACGAGCTAGTAAAACAGCCTAATGAAAGTGAGTGGGTTGAATTTAAACTTAACTTCCATTCTGTAGAAGAAATAGGTGAAAGGTTATCTGCACTTTCCAATGGCGCCTGTATCCACAATCAGCCATTCGGATATCTAGTCTATGGTATTGAAGACAAAACCCATCATATAAAGGGTACCACATTCAGGGCAAAGTCACACAAAAAAGGGAATGAAGACCTTGAGCATTGGCTTATAACCCGCTTAAATCCCAGAATAGATATAGCCGTTTATGAATTTGACTATGATGATACCCGTCATATTTCAGTATATGTAATTCCTGCAGCCAAGAACCAGCCTGTTGAGTTCCTGAACCAGGCTTATATTCGTATTAATACTATAACCAGGAAGCTTAATGAGTTTCCGGATAAACAGGCTAGGATCTGGAAAAAAGACACTACTCCTTTTGAAAAAGAAGTTGCTAAGGACAACCTGAGTATTTCAGACATTACAAGATATTTAAGTACAGAAACGTATTTCGATCTGATGAAACTGCCCTATCCATCAACTCAACAGGCAGTGATTGAAAAATTTACTGAAGAAGGGTTAGTGCTTAAAAGTAAAGGCTATGCCATCACTAAATTGGGAGCATTACTTTTTGCCAAGCAATTGAAAGACTTCGACAGCGTTGAAAGGAAATCGGTTCGAGTAATTGTCTACACAGGGAAAAGCAAAGTAAAAACTGAGAGGGAGCAGGTAGGAGCCAAAGGTTATGCTCTGGGATTTGAAGGACTGGTGGATTGGATAAACAGCCAATTGCCTGCAAATGAAGAAATCGGTAAGGCTTTAAGAAATGAAACCAGGATGTATCCCGAAATTGCCATTAGAGAATTGGTTGCCAATGCGCTTATCCACCAGGACTTGAATGAGAAAGGTTTTCCGATGATAGAGATTTTTACTGATAGAATTGAAATCTCGAACCCAGGGACTCCTCTGGTTACTCCTGATAGATTTATCGATGCCTATCTTTCAAGGAATGAAAAACTGGCTGATTTAATGCGGAGGATGGGATTTTGTGAAGAAAAAGGCAGCGGATTGGATAAAGTCATATTTTACAATGAACTATATCAGCTTCCACCAATAAATGTTGTCGTTGCCGAAAGTAGAACAAGAGTAACAATTTATAGCTACAAAAGCCTTAACGATTTGGATAAAAAGGAAAAAATACGAGCTTGTTATCAGCACGCTTGCTTGAAATATGTATCCAATGAAAAAATGACTAACCAATCATTAAGAGAAAGGTTTAAGATTGAAGATCAGAACGCCGCTATCGCCTCAAGAATAATTAGAGATACTCTTATGTTTGGCGTTATTAAGGAAGATGACCCTGAAAGTAGATCTAGAAAATATGCAAGTTATATTCCCTTCTGGGCTTGAGTGTTTATTTGATGGGTATTTGATTTTTCAACCTACTTTTGTTGATAAGTTGTTGAAATTCAGGCATTGTTTATTTGATCGTTATTTGATTAAGACAAGTTCTCAGTAGTAAAATGAACGAAGCAGAGACAAGAGCAGAACTTATTGATCCCAAGCTTACCGAGGCCGGCTGGGGTGTGAAAGAGGATTCAAAGATCCTTCGTGAATACAAGATCACAATCGGGAGGATTCAGACTGGAGGTGGTAGGGCTAAGCCCCTGATCGCTGATTACATTTTGGTTTATCAGGGCATCAAGTTGGCTGTTGTTGAAGCAAAGAGTAATGACCTTGAAGTTGGGGAGGGTGTAGCGCAGGCTAAGCTGTATGCTGGAAAACTTGGCATCGAGACTACATACGCAACTAACGGGCGAGAGGTTTATAGCATCTGCATGAAAACTGGAACAGAGGGTCTGGTTCCGGCTTTCCCGTCTCCCGATGAACTATGGCAAAAGACTTTTCAGGGACAGAATCAGTGGCGTGACTCCTTCAATAGTATTCCTTACGAAGATGTTGGAGGAACCAGAGCTGCGAGATACTATCAGGAGATTGCTGTCAATAAAGCCATGGAGGCCATAGCCAATGGGAAGCAACGAATACTCCTGACCTTAGCCACAGGAACAGGAAAAACCTTTATTGCTTTTCAGATTGCTTGGAAATTGTTTTACGCCCGATGGAATCTGAAACGTGACGGCTCAAGGAGACCAAGAATATTGTTTCTGGCTGATAGAAATATTCTTGCTGACCAGGCCTACAACTCATTTTCCTCATTCCCTGAGGAAGCACTTGTAAGGATAAGCCCGAAAGAAATCAGCAAAAAGGGTAGTGTTCCTATGGGTGGGAGTATCTTCTTTACCATCTTCCAGACCTTTATGAGTGGTACAGATAAGGATGGCAATCCGGAGCCTTATTTTGGTGACTACCCACCCGATTTTTTTGATTTTATCATCATAGATGAGTGTCATCGTGGGGGAGCAAATGATGAAGGCAACTGGAGAGGCATTATGGAGTATTTCAAACCAGCAGTTCAACTAGGGTTGACAGCAACTCCAAAGCGCAAGGATAATATCGATACTTACAGGTATTTCGGTGAACCTGTCTACATATATTCGCTAAGGGAGGGAATAAATGATGGTTATCTCACTCCATTTAAAGTGAAACGTATTCAGACCACCCTTGACGAATATATTTATACTTCCGACGACCATGTGATAGAGGGGGAAGTAGAAGAAGGAAAACTATACACTGAACCCGATTTCAATAAAATCATAGAAATCAAAGCGAGGGAAGCAAATCGAGTCCAAATTTATATGGACGAGGCACACCAAAGCGAGAAAGCAATCATCTTTTGTGCCACACAGGATCATGCAGCCGCAGTCCGTGACCTGGTTAATCAATACAAGAAAAGCTCAGATCCTAATTACTGTGCCCGGGTGACTGCAAACGATGGGCTGTTAGGTGAACAATATCTCCGGGAATTTCAGGATAATGAAAAAACCATTCCCACGATACTGACTACCTCGCAAAAACTTTCCACCGGAGTTGATGCAAGAAACATCCGTAATATTGTCCTATTACGCCCAATCAATTCATTGATTGAGTTTAAGCAGATTGTGGGACGAGGAACAAGATTGTACGATGGAAAGGACTTCTTCACCATCTATGATTATGTTAATGCCTATCACCATTTTGCTGATCCTGAGTGGGACGGAGAACCCATTCCTGATGAGCCCAAAGTATACAAAACTCAATCCCTACCAGGCCCTGGTCCGGAAGAACCACCACCGCCCGAACCTGGTGAACCACACAGAACGAAAATCAAGATAAAACTTCGTGATGGCAAAGAGAGAGAGATACAGCACATGATTTCTACCTCCTTCTGGAGTGCAGATGGCAAACCTATTAGTGCAGAAGAGTTTTTGATTAATTTGTACGGATCATTACCCACCTTTTTCAAAAGTGAAGAAGAACTTCGTGCTATCTGGTCAAACCCGATAACAAGAAAGACTCTTCTTAACAGGCTGGCTGATGCAGGTTATGGAAAAGAAGAACTCTCAACCTTGCAGAAGCTGATAGATGCAGAGAAAAGTGACCTGTTTGATGTTCTTGAATACGTTTCTTTTTCAATCAAACCGATAACAAGGGAAGTAAGAGTCGCTACGTCCCAATCCGCTATTTTTGCTCATTTGGATAATAAGCAAAAGGAGTTTCTAGAATTTGTTCTTTCCAAGTACATCGAATCCGGTGTCGAGGAACTTGACCGAGAAAAGCTACCGCTGCTGCTTCAGAACAAATACCAATCGTTGGGAGATGCCATGGATATTCTCGGTGATGTACCGACGATAAGTTCACTATTTCTTGATTTTCAGAGATACCTATATCAGCAAAAAACTGCTTGATAGTGTTAATGGATTGACCCTATTATAATTTAAGAGATGAAATTATATTCTGTCAAGGGAAGCAAACTGAGTAGCATTTCAGGTCAGGATTTCAGACTTGAAAAAGATATTCAGAACATTATTGAAAACAATCTAGAAAGTTTGTTCAACATACACTTTGTGAAATCGGAGTTGACAATAAAAAGCTTTCGTGTAGACACCTTAGCCTTCGATCCGGAAAATAAATCATTCATTATTATTGAATACAAGAAGGGAAGAAATTACTCTGTTATAGACCAGGGATATACATATATGTCACTGTTATTAAATAACAAGGCTGATTTCATTCTGGAGTACAATGAGAATTGTGGCGGTAAGTTAAAGAGGGACGATGTTGATTGGTCGCAATCAAAAGTAATATTCATATCCCCGAATTTCACAGATTATCAGAAGCATTCCGTCAATTTCAAGGATGTGCCATTCGAATTATGGGAAATTAAACAATACGAGAACAGTCTAATTGGCTTGATTCAGCTTAAAACAAGCTCTGATGAGAGTATTACAAATACCATATTAGGCAAGGATGAAAGTATCGTAAAGTCTGTATCTCAAGAGGTCAGATTAACAAAGGAGGAGGATCACCTCAATCATAAAAAAGTAACGGAATCGACAAAACAACTCTATGCTGATCTGAAAGAACGTATACTGAATCTAGGTCCTGATATCGAAATCATACCTCGCAAGATGTATATTGGATATAAGAGAAAGAGTAACTTCTTCAGTATCTACGTAGGAAAGAATGAGCTCTGGTGTTGGATTAATCTTAAAAAAGGAGAATTGGATGACCCAAAGGGAATATGCAGGGACGTGAGTCAAATTGGTCATTATGCACCTGGAGAGTACGATCTTTCAATAAAAATTAATTCTGACCTAGATTATGTTATGTTTTTCACTAGTGTCCGGTTAAGGACTGATTTTAACTCTATAAAACACTAATATATAAT
>CALBTS010000605.1 GCA_937968035.1 uncultured Methanomethylovorans sp. | reverse complement strand
TCAAGGAATTCGACTGCCTGATGACGCCTACCATGCCCACTCCTGCCTTTAAGCTTGGAGAAAAAGTAGAAGACCCGCTTGCATTATACCTGGCAGATGTGAACACTGTGCCCATCAACCTTGCAGGTGTGCCTTCCATATCCCTGCCATGCGGCTTTACGGAAGGATTGCCTATCGGACTGCAAATAATCGGCAAACACTTCGATGAGGCGACGGTGCTCAGGGCTGCATACAGCTTCGAGCAGAACACTGAACATCATACCAAAAGACCTGCGGAGGTGGCATAATGGTATACGAGAACCCTGACGGGGTAAGGATAGGACTTGAGGTCCACGTCCAGCTGAACAAACTCAACACTAAATTATTCTGCGGTTGTTCCACGAATTACCATGACTCGGAACCCAACACGCACGTATGTCCCGTATGCCTGGGACTGCCTGGTTCACTACCGGTAATCAACGAAAGAGCAGTTGAGTTTGCCATCAAGATAGGGCTTGCACTGAACTGTAATATTGCAGAGCAGACCCAGTTCCACAGGAAGAACTACTACTACCCTGACCTTCCAAAAGGTTTCCAGACCACCCAGTACGACTACCCTATTGCAAGCGGTGGCAAAGTGAGTATTGAAGGTGAGGACGGAGAGCGCGAAATAGGGATAACACGCGCTCATATAGAAGAAGACCCTGGAAGGCTCCAGCATATGGGAAGCATCGACAAGTCCAAGGGAACACTTATCAACTACAACCGTTCCGGAATGACACTTATCGAGATAGTCAGCGAGCCGGATATGAGAAGCCCCAAGGAAGCGAGGCGCTATCTGGACAAGCTAAGGAGCATTCTTGACTACCTTGATGTGTTCAACGGTGATCTGGAGGGAGCTATGAGAGTCGATGCTAACGTCTCAGTCTTTTACGGAGACCGCGTAGAGGTCAAAAACATCTCCTCCTTCAAGGGAGCAGAGAGAGCCCTGCTCTACGAGATCATGAGGCAGAAGAACCAAGTGAGGCGTGGTGGCAAGATCACCATGGAAACCAGGCACTTCGATGAAGCTAGGGGAGTTACACTTTCCATGCGTACGAAGGAAGAAGAACATGACTACCGCTACTTCCCGGAACCCGATCTTGTACCCATGAGAGTGGCTGACAGGGTTCCGAAAGTGATAAAGACATTGCCTGAGCTTCCTGATGCAAAAAAGGACCGTTTCATAAAGCAGTATGTAATCGCAGATATGCATGCTCGGGCGCTGACTACAAATCAGTTTATTGCAGATTTTTATGAGGCTGTTGCTCATGAAATAAATCCTAAAGTCGCTGCTGTATGGGTAGCTGATATTTTGAAAGGTGAATTGAACTATAGAGACTTAGTTGTTCACGGCGGATCAAAATACAATTCCTCAAATCCCACATTATTAGCATTCCTTTCTTGCATAAATGCAAAGGATAAAACTAAAACTAAAACAATTTATTCAAGTGATTTTATAGAGATAATTAAACGTGTTATTGATAAAGAGATCAGTGAGAATAAAGGTGTTGAAGCACTTCGCAATTTACTTGATAAGGAATGGAAAGGCGATGAATTTTATAAATATCTTGACGAATTGAAGAACATAGAAGGATTGTTAAATGACGTGGATATAATCACAAATGCAGTCAAAGAATCATTGGCTGAAAAACCAGAAGTCGTGCGTGACTACCTTGGAGGCAAAAATAAGGCACTCAACTCTCTTGTGGGCGAGGTCATGAAGAAAACTGCTGGCAGGTCCGATCCGAGGATAGTTCAAAATATGTTGCTTGACCAAATATTTTATGATTGTTTAAAGTCTAAAGTTGATCCAAAAACTGCTGCGGAATGGATGAATATTTTAACCCGTGAATTGAACAATAGAGGAAATAGACACTCTGTAATATGCGCACCTCTGAATCCACCATATAATTCAGTCATTTTGAAAGGGAAGAATAATAACTCAGACCGTCCATTTTCAATTCAATGTGAAGATATTATAGAGATAGATAGAGAAGTAACTGAAAAAAGACATGCTAAAGAAGTGGGTATTGAAATGATTCGTAGAATACTTGATGAAGACAAAGATTTGTGGAAGATAATTGAGGAGATAGAAAAGTAGGGGGAGTAAATAAGCTGCCTCCAAAGTGAGCAGCCTGTCCAAAACAATTATATGTCTTAAACTTCATGTAACCAGCCTACTATTAGGATCATTTATTCCATATCATCAAGGTGAATTAACATGGCAAGATTCCCAGAAGCAGAAAACAGGATACTTAACAAAAAGATATGTATGAAATGTAATGCCCGCAACGCTTCACGTGCAGACAGGTGCAGGAAATGCGGAAGCAAGGCACTACGTCCCAAATCCAAGGAAGCAAAGGGTGGCTGATCCGGCCCATGCAAGTGGAAAAGTACCTGAACGAGATCGCAGAGCGCGAAGGTACAGTTCACTTGACACTTATCGACCCTGCATCCCAATCCCCTGAAAAAGCTGCTGCTATGGCTTTTGCAGCAAAGGAAGGAGGTACTGATGCAATAATGATAGGAGGGTCAACCGGAGCTGGAGGTGTGCTCCTTGACCAGACTATTCTAAAGATCAAAGAAGTAACAGATCTGCCAATCATCCTCTTTCCTGGCAGTGCCGCGGGCGTGAGTGCGCATGCCGATGCTATATTCTTCATGAGCCTGCTCAACTCGAGGGATGTAAACTATATTACAAGCAACCAGGCTATGGGTGCCCCGCTTGTGTATAAAAGCGGCATTGAAGCCATCTCCATGGCATATATAATCATCGAACCCGGAGGCACAGTTGGATGGGTAGGCGATGCAAAGCTCATTCCGAAGAACAAGCCCGAAATAGCTGTTGCCTATTCACTTGCAGGTAAATACCTGGGCATGCATTATACATATCTGGAAACTGGATCCGGTGCGGATGGTCCGGCAACCCCGGAGATGATCGCTGCTGTCAAGCATGCGCTGGGGAACAACATGCTTATAGTAGGCGGTGGCATAAGGGACGCAGAAACAGCACGTAAATGCGCACAGGCTGGTGCTGATATGATCGTTACAGGTACGGTCGTGGAAGAGACTTCCGATGTTACTGGCAAGATCCGGGAACTTGTATCTGCCATCAAAAAATAATACAATATCCATCTTTCCTTTTTTATGGCTTCTGGAACCACGTATGGAGATGATATCTTATGCTTAAGGTAGAAGGTCTTGCGAAGGACTATAATGTACTGAATGAACGGAAGAGAGTACTCGAAGGGATCAGTTTTACCGCGAATGATGGGGAGATACTGGGCATAACAGGGAAAAGCGGGAGCGGTAAGAGTACACTCCTGCGAATACTCCGGGGTGTGGAGAGTTTTGATGAAGGGGTCATCAAGCTTGAAGGAAAACAGTTCTTTCCGGATTCGGATAAAGATGATATGAAGGATCTTATACAGAACACTGCAATTCATCTGCAGCGTAATTTCGGGCTATGGAACGGACCTGCCATAGAGAACATCATCCGCAGGATCAATTCCAGACGAGAGGGCCATGAAGGATTACCTGAGAGCGATTCACCATTTTACGATGAGATATACGAAGAGTCTATGGAATACCTTAAGGTTGTAGGCCTTGAGCACAAAGCACTGCATGTGACAAGCGCTCTTAGCGGTGGAGAGAAGCAGAGACTTATCCTCGCACGCCAGCTAGCTGCAAAACCAAAACTATTACTGCTTGATGAACCCGTGACCATGACAGGGCCGGGCACAAAACAGGAAGTCCTTGACGTTATAAAGAAAGTGAAGAAGGAGCTCAACATCCCTATAATAGTAGTGTCCCATCTGCCGGAACTGCATATGTATATCACTGACCGGCTCATATACCTGGAAGATGGTCATATAATAGAGGAAGGAAAGACAGAAGCAGTACTGAAACATTTCCTCAAGGACATGCAGCCACAGGTAGAGATCACTCCGTTAGAGAAAAAGGAAACGGTTATCAAAATAAAAGATATCAACAAGCGTCTGGCACTTATAAGGGTAGGAGAAGTGCTGAACTTCAAAGGCCTGTCACTTGACATCCACAGAGGAGAGATCGTATCCTTTATAGGACAATCTGGAGCAGGGAAAACTACCCTGCTTAAGATGATCGAAGGGCTTACATCACCCACTTCCGGTGAGATACTGTACCTGCATGATGGAGAATGGCTGGATATCACACATTTCAATTCCAGAAGGATGGAACTGAGAAAAAAGATAAGCATAATGCATCAGGAGTTCACTCTTTCCCCGCATTCGACCATAGGTCAGCAGATCGGGTTCAGAATGCAGATAAAAGGGCCTGGGTCCCTGGAATACGCGCGTGAAAAAGCAAAAGAGCTGAAAGTGTCCGAAGAAGTACTGGATATACTTTATGCATTGCCTGATATGGAAGAGGAAGAGAAGGACAAGATCATGCGGCAGATGCAAATAGCACCTGAGATCTACGGTAAACTTTTCCCTAAGGTAACCTTTGAAGATGTGAAGGAACACGCAACACAAATTTTTGAAGCTCTTGACCTGCCTCTGGACATACTTTACAAAAAACCTTACCAGATAAGCGGCGGAGAACATGTAAGGGCCTACATAGCTCTTGCACTTACCACACGTCCGGAAATACTCATGCTCGATGAACCATTCGGTGACCTGGATCCGGTAACATTAAGGGATGTTACAAATGCCCTCAAAAGAATAAACAAAGAATTTGGCACCACGATCATCATTGTAAGCCATCACATGGATTTTGTGAAAGAAGTATCTCACAGAGCAGTTCTGATAGATGATGCAAAAGTGGTAAATGATGGTGATCCGCTGGAAGTATCAAACCAGCTTATAGAAATGAGCCATGCCAGTTACCTGGAAAGAACAATGGAATCCCTTATTGCCGAAAAATGATACTTCTCTAGATCACAATGCTCTTTTTATTTTTTTGTTTCCGTAAGCGATGACTACGCTCATCCATATATTGTACAAAGATATTTATTTTATCAGAATACAACTCTTAATGAGGTGAAATAGTATGAAAGATACTCTGAAAAAAGTGGGACTTTTTGGAATTGGCCTATGGGCCCTTACAGAAGATAAGATCAACGAGCTTTCAAAGGAACTTATAGAAAGTGGGGAGATGAACAAGGAAGAAGGTAAAAAGTTCGTCAAAGAGGTTCTCGAAGAACAGAAAAAACAGAAAGAAGATATTGAAAAGAAGATCAATTCAAAGGTCCAGGAAACTTTCAAGCGTGCTGAAGTCGTGAAGAAGGACGATCTGAAAGTTCTAAAAGACCAGATCCAACAACTGCAGGATAAACTTGATGAGCTGATCGGCGAGAAAAAAGCAAAGGCTAAAGAAGAAGAGACTAAAAAGGAACAGGAAGAATAGATCTTCCTTGTGTCCTCATCTTTTAGGAGTATGGGTGGGGGAATCGTGAGCAATAATAAAACACAGAGCTTTTTCCTTAATTTGCTGAAAGCTATAAATCGTCTAAGATACCGTGATCTGAACATCAGTTCGAACAATGTAACTGTGAATTGGGAACATATACCACAGTTACCCCGGGTCGGTGATACCCTTACTATTACAGGTAGCACCACCCCTGAAGCCAAGGTAAGGGTTAAGGTATCTTTTGAAAAGAAGGTTCCCGTCACAGATGGGAAGTACGAGTACAACATGGACAAAGTAGAGATACCTGATGGTCCAAATCATTTTACCATAAAGGCCCGTAAAGCCAAGGACCTCAATTTCAGCGTGAAGATGTTCATTACCTTCACAAGGACATTTGAAGCTAACAGTGATGAAGCCATTTACTCGGAAGAGAACGTGCCTTCAGGGAACTACGATATTTCGATCCACGGCCAGGCAAAGGAAGGAGAGAAAGAAGTAACCATCTACCTTGAAGCTGTGGAGGTCATAGATACGGACAATGAAGGAAAGTTCACATATAATTACAATACTGCGGCTTTGCCTCCCGGCGATTTCACTGTGCTTGTGGGAGATTCAGACAGAACTATAAGTCTTTCTGCGGCTATCTAGTACGGTATGCATTGAAAAAGAGAAAAGCTTGTCAGCCTTTAAGGCCGACCAATTATTTTTTAGAACTTTAGTCCTCGTTCTGTCATGTGTTTTATGAACTCGGTTGCCTCCATGACCGGCACACTGTCGATGGTACAGACATCCGACCACGGCAGGTTGAAAGCTGCGTATGCCTCTGAACTCTCAGCCTCATAGAGAATGAAGAATCTGCCGCCTGTAAGGTCCAGCCACTGATTGATAACATGAATACCCGCCGGTGGCCTGAGTTCCTTGAAGTGCTTCAGGATATCTGCTCTGTGCTCCGGTGCCCACATACTTATGTCCATAAATAACATTTCTATAACACTCCTTTATATTCGATAGGATGGGGCTTTTTACCCACTACTCCCAATTAGGAATTGAATCGCATAGAATATGAAACTTTCTACTATCAGAATAAAGTAACCGAGTTTTATGCAAGGAACTAAGGTAGAAAGAAACATATAAAAGCAGATATTCTAAGAATATGCAACATGAACAGATAGTTATGCTCCAACACATGATAGAAATTCATACATAATCTTTTTAGACATGACAGATATATTCCATTGGTCCCCAACTTAACCAGTGAAAAGAACCAAAGACAGGAGTAATATATGACAGACCCCAATGTCCAAAGGAAACTTATTGAGATAATGCGGATAATCAGCAAAAGCGATAAACCACTGGGAGCCCGCCTCATTGCAGATGAACTGCAGAACAGAGGATATGCCATTGGGGAAAGAGCAGTACGCTATCATCTGCGCATACTGGATGAACGGGGATTCACCAAAAAACATGGATATATTGGGCGCACGATAACAGACCTGGGACAGAAAGAGCTCAACGATGCGCTTATAAGTGACAGGCTGGACCTGGTGATCACCAGGATAGAAGAACTGGTGTACAAGACCACATACGACATCCGGGAAAAGAAAGGGAATGTCATAGTGAATGTATCCGTTATTGACAAAAGGGATTATGAAAAGGCAATGGATGTGCTGAAATATGCGATCGATGCTGGCATATCCATAAGCCCCAGGATCAGAGTGGTGGACGAGGACTCTGAAGAGGATGACATCTTCGTGCCGGACGGTAAATTTGCAATAGCCAACGTCTGCAGTATCACCTATGATGGTATCCTTTTGAAGAATGGGATTCCCTCCACTCCCCTGTATGGTGGCCTTATGCAGATGGAAGCTCGTAAGCCGGTGAGTTTTGTGGATATCATAGGCTACAGTGGGACATCGATAGATCCAATCAAAATATTCATTAACAGACGTTCCACTTCAGTGCTCGATTATATAGAAAGTGGTACTGGAAAGCTTCTGGCTAACCTGCGACATATACCGGGCTCTGCAAGGGAAAGGGCACAGGAGGTTATGGAGCTTGCAAAAGAATCCGATATCGGTGGATATCTGGCTATCGGTGAGACAGGAGAAGATGTATTCAGCGTGCCTTTGGAAAAAGGGAAAGCAGGCATACCTGTGATCGTGGGGAGCAATGCTATCGCAGCTATTGCAGAAGCAGGCATCCCTGTCAAAGCATACCCTGTTTCCAGTATCATGGACTATAATATAATGAAAAGACTGGAATGAGAGATCATGCTCTCCTGTTTTTCTTAACAATGTTCATCATGGAGAAATAACCCCTGCCAAACTCCATGGAAAGGAGATGATAAGCTTTTTTGTCAGTGAGCCCTGCGCTCTTTATGGCATTATAGCGTTCAATGACCTTACTTGCTTCCTCTTCCGTCCAGCGTTTCCTCTGGTTGTGATGCGGATTTCCCCCATTAGAGCACAGCTCTTTGAGCATATAACCACGTTCTATATTGTGCATTTGTTCCAGCTGGTAATCATACACATCACCATTCATCTCAAATCCAGTGGAATATCTGTTGAGGGACCTGGCAATCTTTGCAGTGGAAAAACTGCCCAGGAAAAGATCACAAACGAGGTCATCTTCATCTGAGGAGTAAAGGATCATCTTCTTTAACAGTTCAGCAGGGAGGGTGTTCTTATTCCTTAACCTGCCTTTCTTGAAATCCCTGTTGATCACCCATACATCTTCCAGGTCGTTATAAAGCATAGAACTGTTATCACCATTCTTTTCAGATGTTCCAAATCTACAGAAGGTATTAAATTTCACCCGTTTTGCACCTGATTTTTTACAGTAGAGAATATGGTAATGGGATGTCACGAACTTGTGCCTTGTACTCACACCGAAATTATACTTCCATATAATATGGTTGATGATCTCAAAATCATTTTTTTCAAGAGCAAGCAGTATATCCAGAAGATTGCTCCATCCTGAGACCACATACATGGAACCAGTATCCTTGAGCACTCTGTGGGCTTCATGCAGCCACTTTATGGAAAAATCGCGATATTCTTCCTGATCTACCTCAACATATCCTTCGAACACATGCTCTTCTTTCCGATGGTAGTGTTTGTGGAGAATGTCCCCATTGATGGCAAATGGAGGATCGGTGATGATAAGATCGACACTTTTGTCAGGTAGATGTTCACGGGCACCGGTTATACAGTCCTGATTATAGTAGATATCCCTCATCAGGAGTGAAACTATGTTGCAGCAGTATATAAGCACTTGGAGCTGCAGACGGAGTGGGAGAGGTTCCATATAGAGAGGTCATCCTTCAGAAATATGTACAATATATTAGATAATAGCAATATTTAGTGAGTATATAATGATAATTAAATAATATTATACTTTTTTTGCTTAAATTAATTAAAATGTACATACAAATGAAGCGTTCAAACATAGGATGTATGCAAAAATTTAAATAATATAAAGTCTACAGTAGACTACCGTCTTCCTAGTCAAGAGGTAAAATTTATGGAAACAATGTACAAAAAGAAGAACCTGGGAATCTCAGGACAGTCGCTGCTGCTCTTAGGAATTATCCTTATGATGTTGATTTTACCTGTATCGGCGGCAACACCTGAAGAGAACGCAGAAGCTATAGCTGATGTGCAGACAGCACTTACAGTTGTATGGCTGATACTTTGTGGTGGCATAGTGTTCCTGATGCATGCCGGTTTCTCACTGGTGGAGATCGGACTTACTCGTGTTAAGAACACTACGAACATACTTATGAAGAACTTCATGACAGTGTGTCTTGGCATAGTGGTCTACTGGGTAATGGGTTGGGCACTAATGTATGGTGCCGACTATGCTGGTATAATAGGTAGTGACCAGTTCTTCATGAGTGGTGCTGACAACGCAATATGGACCAGCTGGTGGTTCCAGATGGTGTTCGCAGCCACAGGTGCAACGATCGTATCGGGTGCCATGGCAGAGAGAACGAGCTTCAAGGCATATTTGATATACACCGTACTGATGGTGGGACTCATTTACCCTGTATTCGGTCACTGGGTATGGAGCGGTGCCGGTATCCTTACCAGCGGTCCGATAGTCGATGCGATCGGAATAGGATACCATGACTTCGCAGGATCTTCAGTTGTACACATGATCGGAGGTTTCTCTGCCCTTGCAGGTGTGTTACTGGTCGGCCCAAGGATAGGCAAGTTCAGGCACGGAAAGCCTGTGGTAATTCCAGGTCACAGCCTGCCCCTGGCATTCCTGGGTACACTGATACTGGCATTCGGATGGGTGGGGTTCAACGGAGGAAGCACCCTTGACGGTAACGATCCCTACATTGGCCTTGTAATAGCCAACACTTTCCTGGCAGCAGGAGCAGGTGCTATAATGGTACTGCTGATCACCTGGATGAAGACCGGAAAGCCAGACCCATCCCTTACAGCCAACGGCATGCTGGCAGGCCTTGTAGCCATCACCGCTTCCTGCGGATCCGTTGCCAGCTGGGCAGCAGTAATCATAGGACTGATCGCAGGTATAATAGTATATGTAGGAGTTATGTTCAACGAATACACACTCAAGCTGGACGACCCGGTAGGTGCCATCGCAGTACACGGTTACAGCGGGGCCTGGGGAATATTGTCGGTCGGCATATTCGCAATAGGACAGGGTAACGGCATATTTGCTGATGCTGCATACACTGCCGCTGGTGCAGGCCTGCTATACGGCGGATACCAGCAGTTCATGATCCAGGTAGTTGGACTGATACTGGCTGTAATATGGGCCTTCGGTATCTCTTTCATAATATTCAAGGTACTGGATGCAGTTATGGGCCTGAGAGTGCCTGAAGAAGATGAGATAGCCGGACTCGATATAAAGGAACATGGAATGTCTGCATATCCAGAATTCGTGCTTGCAAAGGAGTGAGATAGATGAGAAAGATCGAAGCAATAATTAGGCCCACAAAGGTCCAGGAAGTAAAAGATGCGCTGGACGATGCTGGATTCGAAAGTATGACAATCACCGAAGTAAAGGGGCGGGGAAAGCAGAAGGGCGTACTTCAGCAATGGAGAGGCCAGAAGTACTGCGTGGACCTGCTTCCCAAGGTGAAGATCGAACTGGTCGTGCCAGTCGAAAAGTCAGATGCTGTAGTTGAAATAATTATGAAGCATGCTAAGACAGGCTCAATAGGCGATGGAAAGATCTTCATCTACCCGGTGGAAAAGATCATAAGGATTAGAACAGGCGAAACTGACGGGGATGCACTTTAAGTGCATTCTCCTTCTTAATCAGCGTGGGCCCCGGGGATCAAAGCTCAGTGATCAACTGTGGATCATAATCTCCATATTCCATAAGCCTTCCATAGTTTGTCCTACGGGACCCTTCCCTTATTTTTTTGTCTTTGTGCAAACCATATTCAACCAGAACTAAGAATACTTATATTGAATGTGAACATAGACTTTCCTAAAATCATTCCTGAAACTGCATGAATTTTCCATGCAGTTCCCGGGCCCGGGGACAGGATGAACGGATAAATCCATGGATAAGGTCTATGAATCACAATCAAAGCCCTGAACAGGAAGCGAGGGACAAGACCAATCTGGACATTTTCTGGCTCAAGGATAAAAGTCTGGCAGATCTCGACAACCTCCCAGATCCTGACATACTTGCCAATGAGATAATAGAGAATATAGAAGCAGGGCTGGAAAGCTTTAAAGAGATCGTGGAAACCCTCAACGGTAATGGAAAATGACCATGTTGTCCCCTGT
>CALBTS010000604.1 GCA_937968035.1 uncultured Methanomethylovorans sp. | reverse complement strand
AAAACAAACTATATATATTCAGTGGTCCTCTGATTCACGGCGTTAATCCAAAAACAGCATCAACAAACTTCTTTTTATAAATAGTTGTTAAGTAAAGATGGTACAAATGCAAAAAATATATATAGTACTATTTATTGCTTTTCTTGGGAAGGCAGAAAACATTCCCGATGAAAAATGGCTAGTAGATCAACTGCAATCCTAAAAACCTTTCACTTATGTCCTGAACTTGAAGCTGCCAGGTGGATACCATAAGACACCGATTGTCCCTAGTTATAATTTGCAATGTACTCTTCATGGAACATCCTGACAACCAGCAGGAAATAAGATAGTAAAAGGGGTCCCACTATTAGGCCTATGAGGCCGAACAGATTGATGCCAATGATAATCCCCAGCAGGGATATCATGGGATGGATGGAACCAAGCTGTTTCTGGATGAACGGCCTTACGAAGTTGTCCATGGTGCTTATGACGATCCCTGTGAACAGGATCCCGACCGCAACAAAGTAATCATGTTGTAACAGCTGGATAATGACCGCAGGGAACCATACGATGGTCGCACCCACCAGAGGGAGAAAAGAAAAGACCGCTGCTACCGTACCCCACAGTATCGCACCCTGTATACCCAGGAGAAGAAAAGCGATCGTAAGTATCCCGCCCTGTATTATGGCGATGATAAGAGATGAAACAAGAGTTGTCTTAACAACAACCCTGAACTCATCCAGTAATTTGTCAGAGTTTTCCCTGTTAAAGGGAATAGCTGAATAGAGGCTCTTTGCAAAATCCGAATCTTCTCCTGTCAGCAGGTAGTATAAAAGGAAGAACATTATAGTGAATTCTATAGCACGCTGTCCCAGGCTTTGCACTGCACTGAGCAATACCCCGCTGCCATAATTGGCAATGGAAGAAGCAAGTTCCACAACCTTTGTCCTTATATCCAGGTTCACTGGCAAGCGTTCAAGATGCAGGTCCTCCAGAAAAATGCGTACAGATTCTGCATACAGAGGAATAGAACCTATATACTCCAAGGCATTTTGTAGTTCCATTGCTATAGTTGAGATAAGGAAATACATAGGCACCAATATAAGAAGGAAAGATAGAGCAATAGACAAAAGGGCCGAAAAGCTTCTTGGTAAATGCCCTCTTCTGACCATAAGATGATATACAGGACGCAGCAGGACGTAAAGTATGAAAGCTCCCAGAAATGCATTAGTATATGGCAACAGAGCATGGACCAGCACGACTGCAAGCGCGGCCAATATCAGAAGTGCCATGATCATTTTTATGGAGCGTTCCATAAAGGGCATTATGCTCGAATAGTATAAAATAGTAACAGTTAACCTGAAATAATTTGACTGGTAATGATTGCAGTGAAATGGGAAAACAGGAACGCAGAACCACTGCGGTCCTCATGAATGCAGCTTATAGGCTTTTTTCCTCTGTTTCCAGTACCTTTATAGTGATCTTCATGACAGAATCGGGATTCAGGGATATGGAGTCTATGCCTTCCTTTACAAGGAACTCCGCAAATTCCGGATAATCACTGGGTGCCTGACCACATAATCCACTGTGTTTCCCATTGCGTTTAGCTCCCTGTATAGCCATTGAGACCATTTTCATGACACCAGGATCCCTTTCGTCGAAGGAAGCTGCAAGCACCTCAGAATCCCTGTCAACTCCCAGGGTAAGCTGGGTAAGATCATTGGAGCCTATGGAGAAACCATCGAAATACTTGCTGAACTCGTCCACGAGCAGGATATTGTTCGGTATCTCGCACATCACATAGACCTGCAGACCGTTCTCTCCTCTTTTAAGGCCATTCTTTTCCATCTCTGCGATAACCTGTTCTGCTTCTTCCACCCGGCGGCAGAAGGGTATCATCAGGATGAGATTAGTGAGGCCCATCTCGTCCCTTACTTTCTTCATGGCCTGGCATTCCAGGGCAAAGCCTTCGCGATACCTGTCATCATAGTATCGGGAAGCCCCTCTGAACCCTAACATGGGATTGCTTTCATCGATCTCGAAGTATTTACCACCCAGGAGACTCGCATATTCATTGGACTTGAGATCGCTCATGCGCACTACCACTGGTTTTGGATAGAAGGCCGCAGCGATCGTGCCCACTCCCTGGGCCAGCTTTTCAACAAAGTGATCGGCCATGTTTACATAGCCCCGGGTCAGTTGCCTGATAAGAGTAAGAGTGGTTTCGTCTTTTACTTTTTCAGGATGCACCAAAGCCATGGGATGCACCTTGATATAGCTCGTGATTATGAACTCCAGCCGTGCGAGCCCGATACCGTCGTTGGGGATCATGGAAAGGGAAAAAGCCTCTTCAGGATTGCCAAGGTTCATCATTATTTCAGTACGGGGGCGTTTGAGGCCTTTAAGATCAACGGTTTCCACATGGAAGGGCAGGATGCCTGCGTATACCCGGCCTACATCTCCCTCTGCACAGCTTACGGTTGCTTCCGTGCCGTTGACCAGGTGTTCGGTCGCGTCCTCTGCACCTACCACTGCAGGGATGCCTAACTCCCGGCTCACAATGGCTGCATGACATGTCCTGCCGCCTTTATTGGTGACGATAGCAGCCGCTGTCTTCATGATCGGTTCCCAGTCAGGGGTAGTGGTATCGGCCACCAGGACCTCACCTGGGATAAACTGCGGCAGTTGTGAGACGTCAGTAATGACACGGGCTTTGCCGGCAGCTATCTTGCCTCCCACGCTCCTGCCTTCTACAAGTACCTGACCGCGCTCATCCAGATAATAAGTTTCCAGGACATCGCGCGACCTGTGGGCTTGTACTGTTTCGGGCCTGGCCTGCACTATGAAGAGCTCGCCTGTTGTGCCATCTTTGGCCCATTCTATATCCATGGGCACGGGCTTGCCTGCCTTGTGGGAATAATAGTCCTCTATGGTGACTGCATATCTGGCCAGGGTCAATATTTCCTCGTCGTTTATGCAATACCGGCGCCTATCGGATTCGGGAACTTCCACATTACGGGTCTGGACCTTGGAATCCCCATGTCCGTAGATCATCTTTATATCCTTGCTGCCCAGCTTTTTCTGGACGATGGGCCTGTACCCTGCTTTGAGAGTGGGTTTGAAGACATAGAACTCATCAGGATTAACAGCTCCCTGCACAACGTTCTCACCCAGGCCGTAAGCACCTGTGATGAAAACCACATTATTAAAGCCGCTTTCCGTATCAAGGGTGAATATCACGCCGCTGGAAGCAAGGTCTGAGCGTACCATCTTCATGACACCGATGGAAAGGCCCACCTTGAAGTGATCGAAGCTGTTCGTGACACGATACGATATGGCGCGGTCTGTGAAAAGGGAAGCAAAACAGCGGATGCACGCGGTCTTCAGGGCCGGATAGCCATGCACGTTGAGATATGTTTCCTGCTGGCCGGCGAAAGAGGCAGTGGGAAGGTCCTCGGCAGTGGCAGAACTGCGGACCGCTACATCGGTATCAGGACCATACTCCTGGCAGAGCTTATCGTAGGCCGTTTTGATCTGCGCCCACAGGTCATCAGGAATGCCTGCCTCGAGGATGATGTCCCTTGCTTTGCTGCCTCTTGTGGCCAGGTCCTCCACATTACGTATATCAAGGCCCTCTATGGTCTTCCTGAGCTCATCGAGTACACCGGCAGCTTGCAGCATGTGCCAGTAGGCATCTGCGGTGATGGCAAAACCATTGGGTATTTTGATGCCTGCGTTTTGCAGTTCCCTGTACATTTCCCCTATGGAAGCGTTCTTCCCTCCTACCTCAGGTATATCTTCGATCCTTATTTCCCCGAACCAGCGAATGTATCTTGCAGCCGATGTTGTATCCATGAGATCCCCCATTTTACTTTTCTTTATATTTGTATGTTAATGTATCTTAATAGGCTGGCTATCTGCGATAAATATTTATTCCTTAATTTAAACATAGGGTTTTAGGGACCAAATATGTGCCTTATGTGCAGCTAATGATGATGCTAGTGTTATACTACTGTTAATCTGCACTTCTGCGTGTGAGGACGAGATGGATGTATACCTTTGGCTTTTGGGTATACTTGTCGGCCCATGGTACAGCACGCTGATAAATTATCTAAACATAATAAAAATTCCATAGTAGTGATCTTATGAGTTCAGAACTTGATGATAAAAAAATACTGATGGTGGTTGCTCAGGATAACTTCAGAGATGAAGAGTATTTAGAACCGAGGGATATCCTGGAAGATGCAGGGGTGAGCATTACAGTTGCAAGTAACAGTACAAAAGAGGCCCACGGGGCGCTTGGCGCAAAGATAAAGCCCGACATCAGCATCAAGGATGCCATCATGACCGAATTTGACGGACTGATCATTGCCGGTGGCGGCGGTTCCAGGGAACACCTCTGGCCTAACAAGGATCTGCAGAGGCTGGTGAAGGATGC
>CALBTS010000603.1 GCA_937968035.1 uncultured Methanomethylovorans sp. | reverse complement strand
TCTTTCAAAATCCTTGATTATCAAAGAGCAAAGAAGTCTGCGTAACTCCTATTATAAATTTAATATTTTTTGAGGCTAAGATTCCGGATCTGAAAAGCGGAAACTGACACCGCCTGCCTCTTTTTTAGATTGTCAGTATACTTTTGTCAGGAGTATCATATGGCCATCAAAAAACAAACAAAATCAAAGAAAAAAGACACAACAGCAATTGTTGAAGCTCCTAAAAAAGCTACTGTTCTTCTTAAAACATCAAAAAAGAAAAAATCTATAAAAACAATTTCTGAAAATGCCTTAGTGTTACAAAGTCCAAATGAAGTCGAAATATTGTACGAAAAAGTATGTTCTATTCTTCATGAAGCTCGTTCCAATGTTGTACGTCATGTAAATTTTGAAATGGTTAAAGCCTATTGGCTTATAGGTCAAGCAATTATAGAACATGAGCAAAAGGGACAAGAGCGTGCCGAGTACGGGGAACAGATAATCAAATTACTGTCAGAACGATTGACAGCACAGTTTAAAAAAGGTTTTAGCAAGAATAATCTCTGGTATATGCGTCAATTTTATCTGGTTTATGCAGAAAAACTCCACGCGTTGCGTGGAGAATTGTCATGGACTCACTATCGTTTGCTTCTTAAAGTTGATAAGATTGAAGCTCGAAATTTTTATGAGCAAGAATCTATAGAACAAAATTGGTCTACAAGAGAATTAGAGAGACAAATCAGTACTCTTTTTTATGAACGATTGATTTTGAGCAAAGAAAAACGCAAAATGATTGCTCAAGCCCGTAATAAAGCTGAAAAATATACTCCTGCTGATCTTATCAAAGACCCTTGTATGCTAGAATTCCTTGGATTAAAAGAATCTTCCACACTCAGCGAATCAAAACTAGAGTCTTTACTGCTATCCCATTTACAAGAATTTATGCTAGAACTAGGCAAAGGATTTTGTTTTGTAAAAAGGCAGCAAAGAATCACCATTGATGGAGACCATTTTTATATTGACCTTGTTTTTTATAACCGTTTATTACGCTGTTTTGTCTTGGTTGACCTCAAAGTAAATAAATTGACCATCAAGATATTGGGCAAATGCAACTCTATGTAAATTACTATACCCGTAAAATGACTGAAGAATGGGAAAATCCACCTATTGGTATTTTGTTGTGTGCTGATAAAAATGATGCTGTTGTCCGCTATACATTACCAGAAGGTCAACAACAAATATTTGCATCCAAATATCAGTTATATTTACCTAGTGAAAAAGAACTAGCAGAAGAGTTACGAAGAGAGCGGTCTTTGCTTTCTTTACATAAAAATTTGGATAAAGAAGAAAGCTAAATTTCATCTTAATTTTTTTTACAATATCAAAGCTGTTTTTGACATGTTTTTTGTTAGGATGCATATTTTTATTCGTTTTTAGAGCTATGTCTTTTATGGTTCTAACATTTCCGCTGAAACTGACCAGACTATCGTCTGGCAATTTATCGGGGTGTTATACTGCATGGGCTAGCAAGCTAGCCTGGCAGGCATAACAAGTCGCTTTAAGAGACAAGGCTATCGCCTTGGGCTTTTAATCTTTTCTTTATACTGCATGGGCTAGCAAGCTAGCCTGGCAGGCATAACAAGTCGCTGTAAGAGACAAGGCTATCGCCTTGGGCTTTTAATCTTTTCTTTAGGAATTTAATTAATTGAAGGGACATTTGCTATGAATCTTGAAAAGACTATCGCTGAAACAAGAGAGTGGTTTCGCTCAAAACTCAGTGAAAAAGACTTCTTGGAGATGGACTTCTCATACATTACGCAAGATTTGTTGGACTGCTACGAGCTGTACGCACAGCCCAAAGACCCAGTCAAAGCGTCGTTCATCGCTAAACTCAACTTACTTCCACTGAGTAGCAATATTGCCAAAGATTGTAGCTGTCAAGGTGATTCTGCTTCTAGCCAAATGAAGGAAGTATGGACTTATTACGGTCATCACATTGTAATTAATGGCGGGCAGGCGAAATTCTTCAATGATAACTATGACAATGGACCTGACAGTCCAAACAATGCGTGTTGGGGTACTAAGATGTGGAAAGCAAATATTTCCCGGTTGAGTCCTCCGATAAGCTGTCCAACAAACAGTCAGGGACACAATACCATGGTTCGCGGTATGAATGAATAGATAGGAAGCATGCAAGGTATTTCTGCCATGGGTTCAGAACAAAAGGTGGTTGAGATGCCGGGCCGGAAGAAAAGAGACGGCCAATCACCTTTTGTTCTGAACCTGAGTTAGACAGGTCATCCCTTGCATGGCTTGGCTTAGGTTGTCAAGAGTTACAACTTTGCTCTTAAGCAACTAGATTTTATATATATTTGTATCATATTGTTTTTATTAGTGTTAAAAGTGTTTTCTGTTTTGTTCGAAATTAGTTGCCCCCATTTATAATTGGGCGGCGCAGCCGCCAAGTGGGGAGCTAACATGTCGCTTCAGTTGGACGGCCTTCGGCCGCCGCTGAGCTTTGTGTTAGGAGGAAAGAAGAAAAAAATGATGAAGAAAATCCGAGAAATATTGGCAGAAGCGGCGCAAGAAGCCCTCAAGAATATCATTGATAGCATTCTTAAGCCTTCGAATAACTCTGTCGAACAGAAGTCCGATGGGGGCATTGTGACGTCAGCAGACCTGACTGCCGACAAACTCCTCAAAGAGAAACTTTCGACATATGGCACTGTCTACAGTGAAGAAGATGAAAACCAGGAGAAGATCACCAACGCTTATAATAATGGGGACTCATTCTTTCTCATTGATCCGATAGACGGAAGTACTGCCTTTAATCAGGTATTGATCAAAGTACGAACACTACAGCAACTTGGAATCTGGGAGAGTTGCAGCGACGCAGAGAAACGCTCAATCGTAGTTGGGGACTATACAGTCCAAATCGCATATCTCGAACAGAAGAAATCTCTTGCTGCGGCTGTAGCAACGCCTCGAGGCTTAACATTCAGCGGTGTTGTAGGCCAAGGTCTCTATTTGAATGGCAAGGAGCTTCAGAACAGCTCACTCGCAAAGTGTGGTCTGGGTAAGCCGATCGGTGCAATCGGACACCCAATCAAAATGGATACAAATGCTTTGATGCAGCAGTGGAAAAAGCAGTTCGGAAGCATCTCTGTACAGCGGCTTGGCGCCATCGGCGCTGAGTTGGTTCGACTGCTGTGTGGAGAGATTTCCCTCTATGTCTCTGGAGAGGAAAAACTCTGGGACGCACTGCCAGCCGAGGCGCTCTGTTTAGCTGCTGGACTAGGAGTAGAACGCGGCGAAGTAGTCAAAGGCCGGAGTATACTTGTTATGTGGAACCCTAATCATATACGAGAGTTTTGGAAGCCTTCCATACCTCTTCTGTGAAAGATAGGTATATTTAAGAAATGGTCAGACACTTTCTCAAGTTGTTTTTCCTTAGTAAGTTAGTATTTTTTAAGTAAAAAATGGACAGACACCTCTGTAACCTATTGCCTTAAAAAATTTAATAATTTTTTATAAAGTTTTTAATCTATATTATGGTAGAGTAGAAAATACTCAGGCACTTTTGATGAGGTATTTTGTAACTTTAAATTTTATGAGGCTAAGGACGCGCAACTGAAAAGCGGGACTGTCACCGCCTGCCTCATTTTATAACGACAGAATGCTTGGACAGGAGTATTATTGTGAATAAAAAAATCCCTTCAAAAAAAATATCTCGGCTTCAAAAATTTTCTACCTCTTCTGGAGATGCTGTATCTGAGAAACTATTCCATGATATTCGTGATCTTATTGATTCTGCAAAATCACAAGTAGCAAAGGTCGTCAATTTAGGCCTAACATTGCTTAACTGGAATATTGGCAAAAGAATTCGTGAAGATATACTGGGACAAGATCGGGCTGAATATGGAAAACAAATTGTTGCGACACTGTCGCAACAATTGACCTACGCATATGGCAAAGGTTTCAGCAGAGAGGCTTTGTTTCGTATGGTTCAGTTTGCAGACCAATATCCAGATATAGAAATTCTTAAAACTTTATCTCAACAATTAACTTGGAGCCATTTTGTTGAATTGATTGCTATTGAAGATAATATAAAACGCGATTTCTATGCAGAGATGTGTCGATTAGAAAGATGGAGTATTCGGACTTTAAGAGCTAAAATAGACAGTATGTTATATGAACGCATAGGGCTTTCTAAAAAGCCTGCTGCGCTTGCTAAAAAAGAACTTTTAGAATTAAGGGAAGAAGATCGTTTAACTCCAGATTTAATTTTTCAAGATCCTTATTTTTTATTTTTTCTAGGTCTTAAAGACACATATAGTGAAAAAGATCTTGAGTCAGCTATTTTACGAGAATTAGAACGTTTTCTTATAGAACTCGGGACAGATTTTACGTTTGTTGCAAGACAAAAACGATTGACAGTCGGAAAAACAGATTATTATCTTGATCTTTTGTTCTATCATAGAGGATTGCGTTGTCTTGTAGCAATTGAGCTAAAATTAGGAAAATTCCATCCAGAATACAAAGGACAAATGGAGATATATTTGAGATGGTTAGAAAAATATGACATGAGGCCAGGTGAAAATCCACCTATTGGGCTTATTTTATGTGGTAGCAAAGATTATGAAGAAATAGAACTTTTATGTCTTGAAGATAGTAGTATTCGTGTAGCAGAATATATGACTGAATTACCTCCACGTGAAGTATTAGAGAAAAAGTTACATCAAATGATAGAATTCGCCCAGCAAAGCTTATTAATTTCTAAAACTAAAAAAGTAAAAAAATCTTCAAACACAAAAAAGACCATTAAAAAAGGCGTTACAAGAAAAGTGAAGAAATCAAAAGATAAAACTATCTAAATATCTGCATATAAGCCATTTCGCAGCCTCTTTAGGAATTTTTTCCTTTTATTATGGGAGGCTTTTTTTATGCGTGTTTCAAAGATGTGTTTTTTACGATTCTAACATTTCCGCTGAAACTGACCAGGCTATCGCCTGGCAATTTAGCGGAGTGTTATACTGCATGGCTAGCAAGCTAGCCTAGCAGGCATAACATGTCGCTTTAAGAGACAAGGCTATCGCCTTGGGCTTTTAATCTTTTCTTTAGAATTCTTCATAAAAGGAGAGAAACCTTGGCAATCTACATAACACATAAGTATGGCGATTTATATAGAGTTAAATTAATGAATGCAGTTGATGCCCCTAGAAAGAACTATACGAAATCACAGATAATTGAAATGACAAATAAAGGGGACCATTTTGTAATTGAAAAAACTGGAATAGATGTACATGTAGTAAATGGAAAATGGTTAAGAACAGATCCCAACGATATAAAAGAAGATAATCTAGGCGAGCTACCAGAGATTCCAGAGGGTGCAATCCAGTTATTTCGGAAACTAAAATCAAGCGGCTCTCCTTACCAAATGTGAAATAGAGCTAGAATTTTGTCGAGAAAGAAAATTCATCATATATCTCCAACGATTGGCAAGGAAAAGTCCCCGAAGAAAAATAAGTTTTTCAACATTTTCTTCTTTCCAAAACGTACTTGGAGATTTATAACGCAAATTTATCAGACGGCGGACAGCAGATTCAACAATTCCACTGCCACATGGAAGCTTGTGATCCTTGAGTACGGGATA
>CALBTS010000602.1 GCA_937968035.1 uncultured Methanomethylovorans sp. | reverse complement strand
AGATCGTATTCGGTGACTGGAGTTCAGACGTGTGCTCTTCCGATCTGGCCTCATAAATCCTCATATTTACAACAGGTCATTCAAAATACTTACCGAACTTTTTTGGTGGGTTAATGAACAAAACAGAAATTCAAAGGCCGGGTTGATGTTATTAAAAGAGTTTATCAATACAGGGAAAGAAAACGCGGACTGGATTACGTTCGGGCTGATGGAAACAACTCCGGTAAAAGAAAAATCAATTTTGAAATATGGATTTAAAAAAATGGAAACTAACTTTTTGATGGAGGTTTAAAATGCCAGCACTTCCGGTAATTGCTTTAGCTACGGCAGGTATCGCCGGTGCAATATCAGCTTCTGAATCGAATAAAGCCAGTAAAGCTGCGAGTTCAGCCGCGGCAGATCAAGCAAAAAAGCAACAAGAAATCGAAGCGCAATTAAAAGCGAAGAACGAGGAAGAATCAGCTGGAAAAGAAAATGCCGCTCAAACCGCAAAGCAGAGGCAGCAACAACTTGCTCAAGCGTCTCTCGGCCGCGGAGATACGATTTTATCTAGCCCTCTCGGGTCATTAGGAAATCAACAAACCGGAAGAAAAACATTGTTAGGCGAATAATATGATTGACGTTTACACAAAACGAAAAGCCCATGAAATATTGAGAGGCGAGCTTACTTCGGAACGCTCTAGTTTTATTTCTCATTGGAAGGATTTAGCTGATTTTATACTCCCTCGGCGGGCGAGGTTCACCATCACCGATTCAAATAGAGGTGACAAGCGGAATCAGAAAATAATAGACGGAACTGCCACACTAGCCGCTAGAACACTTCAATCCGGAATGATGGCAGGAATTACTTCGCCCGCACGACCTTGGTTTAGACTCACGACACCAGATCCTGATCTTGCAGATTTTGGTTCTGTAAAAGAATGGCTTCACTTAGTCACACAAAGAATGACCGCTGTTTTTTTAAGATCAAATTTATATAACACGCTGCCCATTATTTATAAAGATATGGGCGTTTTCGGTACGTCAGCAATGTTGGTTGAAGAAGATTTTGAGAACGTGTTAAGGACTTATTCATTCCCAATCGGGTCCTACATGATTGCAAATAACGAACTCTTAAAAGTAAATGTGTTTATGCGAGAGTTTAGAATGACTGTTAGACAACTTATTCTTAAGTTCGGAAGTGTTGATGCGAATAAGAAGCCAGACTGGTCAGCTTTCAGCTCAACTGTAAAGAATCTTTGGGATAAAAAGATGTATGAAGAATGGATTGATGTTTGCCATGTGATAGAACCAAATCCTGACTATGACCCAAATAGCTTAGAATCTAAATATAAAAAGTTTAAAAGTTCATATTTTGAAATTGGGTATAACGGTCAAGCAATAAACAATCAAGACGACGGAATCTATTTAAGAGAATCCGGATATTCTTATTTTCCTGTTTTATGCCCGCGATGGGAAATTTCAGGAGAAGATGTGTATGGGACGTCATGCCCAGGAATGGATGCTCTTGGAGATGTGAAACAATTACAACTAGAACAAAAACGAAAAGCGCAGGGAATCGAAAAAGGGATCAACCCGCCTATGGTCGGCCCTACTTCTCTAAAAACAACAAAGACGTCTATATTACCGGGAGATATTACATATTCAGACGAACGAGAAGGGGTAAAAGGCTTTAGGGCAGCGCATGAAGTAAGGCTTGATATTGATCACCTTTTAAACGACATAACATCAGTCCAGAATATTATCCGAAGAGCTTTTTATGAAGATTTATTTTTAATGTTAGCTTCAAGCGACAGGCGGGAAATAACCGCAAGAGAAGTTGAAGAGCGGCATGAAGAAAAAATGATCGGATTAGGGCCGGTGTTAGAACAACTAAACCAAGATTTACTTGATCCGCTTATTGATATTGCGTTTGATTTCATGGATAGGCAAGAGATGATACCCCCTCCACCTCCCGAACTTCAAGGGCAAAGATTAAAGGTTGATTACGTTAGCGTAATGGCTCAAGCCCAAAAATTAGTCGGGATTTCAGGCATTGAAAGGTTTGCAAGTTTCACTGCAAACATAGCGAACCAAACTCAAGACCTGACCGCAATAGATAAAGTAAACATTGACGAATTGATCGACGAGCACGGAAATTCGGTAGGCGTTCCGCCTCGATGCATAAGGACAGCCGAACAGGTTGCGGAAATAAGAGCAGAACGCGCTAAATCGCAACAAGCAGCTCAAGCGGCTGAAACTTTAAAAACGGGAGCAGGGGCCGCAAAGGATTTATCCAAAGCGGATTTATCAGAAAACAATGCTTTAAGTGCATTATTAAAAGGCGGACAACATGCCGCATAAAAAAGGAGAAAAACAAATGAAAAAGTATTTTAGTCTGTTTTTAATTGCGGCGTTGGTTCTATTCGCTGTTCCTGCGTTTGCGAGTGTGCAAATGTATGAGGATGGAAATGAGGAAGGCCACGCTTCACAGATCAATTTAAGTACGGGTCTTGATGGCTCGTTCTCTGGAGGAAAATATACAGTCGTTGTTAATTTACCAGCAGCTTCAGTAGCTTATAACGACGAACTTCCGGCGTTTGTTGTTGCTGCCGGAGCAAATACAGCTTGCACAACTACTTGTGGTATAGCTACTGCGATAGTAGGTCTTGATGCTGGAACGCATGCGCTTGTTGCGACAAATTCAGCGTTAGCTGATACATGCCTCTGCAACGGAGCCACGTCTTAATGAATGATGATGCTTTTGTTGGAAACGCAGCAGATCCAAAACAAGTTCGGGAAGCGGCCGAAAAAGAAAAATTTGGCCGCGATCTCGAACTTGACGATATTCGTTGGATTTTAAGCGACGCTAGAGGCAGAAGGCAGTATTGGAGAATACTTGAGTTTTGCGGAATGAATAAAACGAGTTTCACTGGAAATTCAACCACGTTTTTCAATGAAGGAATGAGAAACGTTGGGTTAAAGCTTCAAGCTGACATGATGGATGCAAGGCCGGAAGCCTTTATCCAAATGATCAATGAGGCGAAAGCTGAAAAGCTAAAGAAAGGAAATAAAAATGACAATAGAAAATAATCCCGGTCAGGAAAACACCAATGCCGGAGATCAACAGCAACAGCAGAATCAACAGAACCAAGAACAAACAAAGTCACCGTCAACTGTTCAAGAATTCCATGATGCCGCCATATCTGCAACCGAAGCTTGGCAAGCAGATCCTTCAAATGAAGAATTAAAGACGAAGGCAAAAGAGGCGGTAACGAAGGCGAAAGAATCTTACGCGACTGAATCGAAAGCTCGAGAAGAAGCAGAGAAGAAAAAGAAAGAAGAAATAAAATCACCTCCTGCTGAATACAAAAATTTGAAATTACCGGAAAATTCACCATTAGGAAAAGAGCACTTAGAAAGGATTGCTTCCGAGGCAAAGGAGCGAGGACTTTCAGAAAAAGATGCTCAAGATTTGCTTGACCGTGATGTTGCGTTAATCGCAACATTTAAAGAAAAGCAAATAGAAGAAACAAAGCAATTATCTGATCAATGGCTGGTTTCCTCTAAAGACGACAAAGAATTTGGAGGGGAAACATTCGTCCAAAACGCTGAACTGGCAAAGCGTGTTGTGTCGAGATTTGGAAGCGATGAGTTCAAAAAGGCTGTCAATGAATCTGGTCTTGGGAATCATCCAGAACTTGTTCGCTTCTGCGTCCGAATCGGAAAAGCCATGAAAGAAGATCAATTAGTCATGCCGGGTTCTCAAACAAAATCTGAAAAAGTCCCGATTGAAAAGAAATTTTACCCGGGAGCAAACAAGGAGTAAAAAATGACAACCGCAGCTAATGCTTATGTATTGACTTTGAGCGATTGGGCTAAACGGCTCGATCCGGACGGTAAAACGCCTGATATTGTTGAACTGTTAAGCCAGACGAACGAAATCCTGACTGATATGCTTTGGTCAGAAGGGAATCTTCCAACCGGACACAGAACAACAGTCAGAACTGGTTTACCGACAGTCGCTTGGAGATTATTAAACCAAGGTGTCCAGCCTAGTAAGAGCGTAACAGCGCAAATTGACGAAGGAACAGGCATGTTGGAAGCTTGGTCCGAAGTCGATGTTGAGTTGGCTAGACTGAATGGAAACACAGAAGCATTCAGGCTTTCAGAAGCTCAAGCGTTTATTGAGGCCATGAATCAGGAGATGGCGTCTACGCTTTTCTATGGCAATTCTTCAACCGCACCTGAAGAATTTACAGGGCTTTCAGTCCGGTATTCCTCGTTATCAGCAAACAATGCTCAAAACATTGTTGTTGGTGGCGGCGTAAGTACTGACAACTCTTCCATTTGGTTGATTTGTTGGGGCGCTCAAAGCATCTTCGGAATTTTCCCGAAGGGTTCTCGGGCAGGGCTTGAACATCAAGATCATGGCGAAGTGACTGTTGAAACGACAGCAGGTATCGCCGGAACTCGTATGCGCGCTTATCAGGACCAATGGAAATGGAAATGTGGAGTTGCGCTTCGTGACTGGCGTTATTGCGTTAGAATTCCGAACATCGACATTTCAAATTTAGTTGCAAAGACGTCAGCTGCTGATTTGATTGAGTTGATGATTAAAGCGATCCATCGTGTTCCGAATTTGAATATGGGTCGTCCGGTTTTCTACATGAACAGAAGCTGTATTGAAATGCTGGATATTTCCCGTCGTGATGATGTGATCTCCGGCGGCGGCCTAACCTATGCAAACGTGGACGGAAAGATTCAATACACTTTCCGTGGCATCCCGATTCGTGTCTGTGATGCAATCACGCAAGCAGAAGATTTAGTGTCGTAATTTTAAACCGCAAACATAAAAAAGGAGAACTAACATGATTATCGACGCAGCAAATTTATTTGACGACGCTCACGCAGTAGCGGCGGGTTCCGAAAACGGTGTTTATTCAACCTATTCGGTAAACTTGAAGGCTACGGCAAACAACATCGGCGTTGGTGAAAACCTGTATGTTGTAGTTATTCTCGACGCAGCGACAACCGGCGCTGGGGATACGTTAAACGTGTATCTCGTTACCGATGATAACGCTGGCCTTAACAGTCCTACCGTTGTCCAAAAACTCGGCACGTTTGCAGCTAATTCAGCAATTGGGTCAAAACTGATTGCGAGAATTAGCCCTGCGACGCTTGAGCAGTATATCGGATTAAAGTATTACGCTGAAGGTTCAGGTGCAATTGATACCGGAACTGTTACAGCAATGATTGTCCATGATGTTGATGCGGTTACTTATTACGCAGACAATATCACAATCAGTTAATTTTAACGTGGAATTAGGGGCGGGGTCATTCCCGCCCCAACCCACTCTTAACCAAAAGGGGTGAATGATGAAAGTAAGAGCTATTTCAATGGGGTACTATCAGCATCAAAGGCGCAAGCCAGATGCAGTTTTTACTTTAGTTCCAATTAAAATAAAACGGGATGGGAAAATAATCACATTAACTCCAGAGCAACAATTTTCAAAAAAATGGATGGAAAAGGTTGAAGATTCTATACCACAAAAACAGGTTTCAGAAACACCTAAAGTTACTTCTGAAGAAGCAACAGGAGATTCTGAAGAGATCGGAAGAGCACACGTCTGAACTCCAGTCACCGAATACG
>CALBTS010000601.1 GCA_937968035.1 uncultured Methanomethylovorans sp. | reverse complement strand
TCAGAAGACCTTTTCTTTTGACTACGCCAGACACACTTTATGAAACACTATCGTTCATCCCCAATTTTTAATGGTTTCAAATATTGAAGGTCCATCGTACAAAAAAGCAACACTATTTACTGCTCTTGTAATAGCAACGTAAAGTCCGGACCTTGTTTTGTCGGCAAGTGGTTCCGGGTCACCGTTTTTCAGGAATGTTCTTATAGGCCCACTAGGTATAATTAAGACTCTATCAAATGTTAATCCTTTTGATACGCCAAAATTTGAAGCTGGATAGCCATAAGAATTGGTTGTAATTTTATCCCTTAGGATTTTGGGATTAAAAGCCGTAATATATCTTTCAAGTGCCGGCAAGGACACGAAAAAAATACCATTATGAGAAGTAAATTCTGTGTTCATTGAGACAGTTTCAGGAAGACCAGGATAAAGAGTATCTGCAAAGGAGCATATTTCCTGAGTGCTGCGGTAGCAGCGATTGTTAGTTGTTAGATGACACCAACCTTTATCATGCCAGGCATTAAACAATGCGGTGATATTCGATCCCTTGAACATAGAATTTTTTGGGGAATAATTCGTGAAGTATGTAGCTTGCCTAGGGTCACCAACCATTAGCATACTTATACGTGAAGGTAGGAGCAGTTCAATGAAGTCAAAATCATAGCCGGCTAGATCTTGTGTTTCATCAATGAAAATTCGATCATAGATAGATTCTAACCTGTTAATTACATTGCCGTTTGATCTTTCATTGCAGAGAATAGCGAATTCTGATATTTTGTCAGTATAGATCAAATTTCCATTAAAAATATAGTATCTCTCGATATTAGTTTTTGGTACATATAGAGCTGATCTGCCCTCAGTAAAGAGGATATTAGCGATGCGCTGTTTTTCGTAAACGTAATTTTGATATGGACGGACACAATCGTGCAAAAGAAATGTAAACCAGGTTTGTACATTAATATTAAGAGGAATGGCCCCAAGTTTCCGAATGATATATTTTTGAATAGTCCTTTGATTTTCAATGGTATAAGTTAATATTAGCACTGATTCAGGAGAACAATCAATTGCTGACTCGACAAGAGTTGTCGTTTTCCTAGATCCAGCTGCAGATATGATAATATGATTATTCAATGGCACTTACTATATAGTCTGGGAAGTCGAATTCAAATTGTGAATCAAAAATTTGTAGAGCACACTGAACTTTATTTTGTTTCATATAAGATACCATGTCTTCCTTGGTTGAGATAGATTGGATGAATATTTTATTTAGAGTTTCCAATCCGATTGAGTCAAATAGGAGATATTCCATTGTTGGTGAAGAATTATCGCTAGGATAGAAGAATCTAATGAAGGGATAATTATCAATGTATTCAGCGTAGCGGGCTTGAAGGCGTTCAGTGTTTCCGTCATTATCTGTTATTACCGAAACTGGCTTCTTGAGAAGAACCGCAATTTCTAAGAATCTTTTGAAAGAGAGGCCTCTAACTGAGATAATATCTAGGCCGACATCAATAGGTAATCTGTTGTACCTACTAAGGTGTGCCTTTTGGACAATGAGTTCATCCGATGGACCTTCGACAAGAATTACTCTTTTCGCAATAATAAGCCTAAGTGTATCATAACCAGGCAGTTTCATAAAATAATCTTGCGTAGTTTTTGAAAGAGCGCCTAAATCAGTTGAAACACCTCCAAAGTTAAGAAGGATTAGTTTGCTTAGGCCTAGCTTATTGGAAACGAAGGTGCTATGGGTAGTAATAATTATCTGTTTATCGGTAAAATTATCACTGATTTTCTTTATCAATATGCTCATATTTGTATAGGACAGATGGTTCTCCGGCTCTTCAATTAAAAAAACTTGAGCATCTCGTGCATTTTTTCTCTGAAGTGCGAACATTGTTTTAAGGACGCTCTGTTCACCCTTGCCAATAAAAACGTAAGGAATGTCATCTAAATATGAGGTGATATTTGAATCCCAATTACTTTTATGGCTAATGTCAAGTGATATTGAAAGTAGCTTTTCAGTAATAACGCCTTTTGCAGATTCTAATCTAGCGTTAATGGATTTTATTGTATCTTCTTCAGCGAACTTTTCTTTTAAAAGTCTATAGAGTATTGACATACTTGCTTTCTCCTGTGGAGATAAACATTCCTGAATCGTACGCTGAATGTAATAATCAGTCCCATTTTGTAGCCTTATTGAAGATGAGTCAAGCAATACCGGCTTTATTTGAAGGGTGTTATATGCTATTGGATTATTTGAAAATGAATACCAATATGCTTCGAAGTACTCTGTGGGTATAGCTTTGACTTGACTTGGATTGGATATATAATTTTTATATTCTTCAAGGTATTCTTTGCTTAGTTTAATGGTAAGTGACAATCCAGGCAGATCTGCTCTGAGAGAATTTATTGAGCCTCTTAGTGTCATGTATTCTGAATCCTTAGTAAGATAAACTTCTATGAGTATCTCTGGAGGTTCAGGATTTCTACCTTCTTGGAGAGCTCGAATGAAGTCTTGAGTTGTTTCAATATTGAAAAGGTATGGAGAGAGCTCTTGATTAATCCATTTATTATTTAACTGGCTAGTTAAGCAAAGGTTAATTGCTTCTAAAAGTGTAGATTTCCCGGATTCGTTGTCCCCAACAATAATGTTGAGATCGAGGTTTAGCTTAGCTCTGAAATTTTTAAGAGCCTTAAAATTCTTTACTATTACTTCATCAATTGGCATGATAGAAAAGTTTAAGAATAGATATCATCAGATTGTGAAATCCAAAGGTGTTGAAATTCGGGTTTGTCAATATCATATAACTCAAAGACAAGATCGTCGATTTGATTTTCTATTGTTGAAATATCAGTCTGTGGATTTACCTTTAATTGAAAAAGGATTTCATCTACAAAGGATTCTAATTTTTGTTTTTGTTTTTCAGATATTATTGGAATAGGTATTTGTTCAAAATACTGTGGCTTAACTTCAATGAAGCCACCATTGCGAATTACACAAGTGTGACTTAAAAATGACCAAACTAATTTTGAATTTAATATACCAAGTAAATGTCGGTCATCTGTTGGTAGGAATACAGAAGGAGCATTAATAATGGTTCCTGTTGTATCATAGGAGAATTTATTTGCCTTTTGAAGATTTGGAAAGATTATCTTATTAGAATTGAATAGGTCGTAATAAGCGCAACTTCTTAGTTCCCACCAATATTCACCTTTGTCAAACCGTTTCTCGGCTTTGTCTTTATAAATTTCAAGATGGGCAAATATATCTGGATATTGAGATGCCATATGATTCTGAGCATCTGTTTTGGGTAGAGAACCCAATAGGAAGTTAGTAATACCTTCTTTGAACAGAATTATCCATTTATCCGTTTTAGGGCTAGTCCATTTCATCATGTCCTTACCCTCAAGTACATTATGTATAATATTTGGGTTAGATAAAATTTTGGTAATTATGAAAGCTTCATTTAATCCAGTTTTAATACCATAATATGATTTGCCATATAGTTCACGTAATGTAGGGAGAGAGGATAATTTTTGAAATAAACGGGTAGTGTTTAAATTTGAGAATCCCCAATACTTATTCTTTAATAGAATGCTTTCTACTGGCTTAAAGCTAGAGGTGGTTCTTATTGTTTCTAGTAGGTTGCCAGCATTTAAAATCTTTCTGTAATCAAAGGAATAATCCTTTGGAGTTGTTTTTTGACATAGAATAATAAGTGGATAGGTTGTTGCTTCATCAAAAACAGTAATAGTGGTTAGATCCAGATATTTTATTATTCTAAATTGAGATGACAAATAGTCTCTTAGAGAATTACCTGCAGTTGTTTTTTCAAATGAATTATTTATGAAACATTGGACCCCATTTAATTTTAATATTCTATTTGATAACTCATAGAAATAGAAATATATATCAGCTCCAGGATGAAAAACTATGTAATCTCTCTTTAGGAGCTTTTTTAAATCACCAAGTTCATCAGATCTGATATATGGTGGATTACCGATAATTATATCAAAGCCGAGAAAATCCCCATCATTATTAAGAATTTCAGGAAATTCAAATCTCCATTCAAAAGCATCATTATAGATTCTGTTACTCTTTATTTCTTCTAATTGCTTCTCAAGTCTTACCTGCTCATCAGTAAGATATTTCAATCGATTATTCCAAATATCCTTTTTGTTTTTTTCGAGCTTAAAAAGACCTTGTTGTGTCGTTAAAGAAAGAAGCTCACCTTTAACTCTATTGAGGCGCAGAAATCTCTTATCTTTTTTTGATACTTCAGTTTCAAAATTATTTTTAATTTCAGATATGAGTTTTTCCATCTCCTTTTTTTGCTCTTTGGAATCTGAATTCCGATAGAGCATTACAGCTTCTCGATAATTATCAACAGTCCATTTTGAAGACTTAAGTGCATCCTTAATGTTAGCATCAAGAGTATATCTGCTTATGAGGGAATTACCACATTTAATATTTATGTCAATATTAGGAAGTGTTTCCAGTTCTGGCATCAAACATTCTTGCTTATAATAAGCATGTTTTAAAAGCTCAATCCAGAGCCTGAGTCGACATATTTTGACTGAATTTGGATTAATGTCAACGCCAAATAGAGATCCCTCAATAAGAGCTTGTTTTTCATGAAAAATAGCTTCTTGAATTCTTTGGCTTTCTGAGTTTCTTGGATTATATTCAAAAGGCTCACCATCAGGATCAGAGATAATTAACTCATCATTTACAACCTCGAATTTGTATTCTCGTAGGACCTTGCCATTTCTGTCCATCAGTAATCTTAGGTCAGATTTCAGAGCGATTATTTCATTCAGGGCTGACACAAGAAAATGACCAGAACCTACAGCAGGATCACATATTTTCAGGCTGTTAATTATACTATTGGCTTCGATAATATCCTCGATCTTATTATGTAGTTCGGTTATTGTTTGACAATCCCAGCCTTTAATTTCATTGAACTTTTGAATTACTGATTTTGTGATTGTTTCATGACACATATAATGAGTAATGTAGCCTGGTGTAAAGAATGATCCATCCTTATAGCCGTTAATCTTCTCAAAAATTAACCCAAGCACTGAAGCATTAATTAAGGCTTTGTTTTCTTCTTGAATTTTTTTACCACCCTCACTTGAAAAATCATACGAATCCAAAAATTCGAGTAGATAGTGAAGTGTATTCATTTCTCCACTTCTTCGTTTGCCAGAATGATCCTTTAATACAGTTGATTTTGATATTGGAATTTTATTTGAATCGTCCAAGTTACTCAACCGGATTGTTTTACGCTCTAGTTCGGTAGACTCAAATAATGAGCTATTCAGGTAAGGGACATTTTTGAATTTTTCCTCAAGCCGGGAATCTCGTTCTTGAATGGGAACGGCAAGGATGTAGAAGAATAATTTATTGAGTGCATCAAAGTCGGGAACATTTTTATGGTCAAGAAAGATAAAACTCTTATCTCCTTTATTATACCTGATTAATTGACCTTCTAGAAGTTTTAAAAAAAGAATTCTGTTTATCCAGGTTATAACGAGTTCAAGGCTTATATTGAATAATTGGTCATCCTTTGTAGTGCCAAAATTTGACAGGTTGTCAATTTGTGATAAAAGATCCTCAGATTGAATAGTTGTAATTGTACACTCGAGCAGAGATCCATAGTTTCTTTTTTCTGGAATCGCTCTCCCTATGAGGCTTTTGTTCCCTTTCTTGATTTCTTCAAGCCCAATAATATGTAGGAGTTCAAGATAGAAGTCTTTATCCAGTGAATTACTGTCATTCTTAAATTTTAGTTTGAGTAGGTGTTCCGGAGATAATAACTTGAACGGAGGAATTAACTTGAAGTCGTCTGAATGAAGCTCATTATTGATAATAGAATCAAAGGATTGCAGGTTGAAATATGTAAATTTGAATTCTTCTGTTATTCCATTTACCGATGGCTCAGCAATTGACGAATAGAAAAACGAGGTGTCTTTGCCAGATAGCCTGCCTTCTTCAAAATGCTGAAATTGTTTAACAAGAGATCGATTATTTGCAAAATGTTTTTCGAATTCGTGAGCATCAAAAATGTACCAGTCAAAGAGATTGGTAATTATTAAGTGCTTTATTTCAAGATTTTGATTGGTGATTCTCTCTCTTAGGTAATATAGAATGAGTTCGTATAATGCCTTAGATTTAAGGTTATCAATAACCGGCATGTCGGCCAAGTTGCTAGGACTCTTGCATTCTATGATTACTCCGACGGTGCTTTTATTATCCTTACCGTTATGTATTACAAGATCATAGCGTCCTTTGGTATTAATGTAATAGTCAGGAGAGTAATATGTTTTCTTAAGGAATTCAGAGATAACATTTTTATGATGTTCTTCACCTTCGCCTGGATTGTAATTCTGAAGAAGAGTTCTGAAATTAGCCTTGAATTTTTCAATCTGAGATCTTGTTAAAGGGAGCTTTAAAAATGCTTTATTAAGAGCTTCATTGATTTTAAAGGCGTGTAGCTTCATTTGAAAATTCAAGTATAAGAGGTTAAGACAGACAAGAATGGACTAATTTCGGTATTTACTTGATAATTAGCAAGAATTTTATCTATGGAAAATAAAAGGATCAGAATAGTACTGTAGTGTAATCATCTTTCCTACTTAGCCTCGCTAGAGGCTAAAGGGGGGTGAGGCCTGGGTGAACCTAAGGTACGGGTGAGGGGGGAGCTGGCTCCCCAAATGCTGGAATTGAAAATTCAGCATTAAACTATTTACAAGGCACAATTAAAGTGCTCCGTTGTCAGCAAAGGAATAATAATCAGGGCCAGCAATTATTAAATGATCGAGCAGTTGAACATCAAGTAATAATCCGGCTTCTTTTATTTTCTGCGTAATTCTGCTATCAGAATCCGACGGGCTGAGATTTCCGGAGGGGTGATTGTGTGCAACAATCATCCCCGAAGCGGTATTCAATACTGCACTCTTGAGAACTATCCGGACATCGGTAACGGTTCCGGAAATGCCTCCCTTAGAAATCTGTTCAATCTTAATCACTCGGTTTGCCCTGTTGAGAAATACGCAGTAAAATTCCTCATGTGTGAGGTCGGCAAAGTAGGGTTGTATTATTTCCCGGGCGTCGTTTGATGACCTTATTTGTTGAAGGTCTTTTCTGATCATTGCCCTTTTCCGGAATGATTTGAAGTTCTCAAGGTTCTGCGCCTGGGTATTGGAAAGGCTGTAAAGCGTGGTTAATTCTTCCGGCAAGGTTTCCAAAATTCTATCAATCGACAGGTTTTGTAAAATATACTCCGATTTACTGAGGGCGTTTCTGCCTCCCAGGATCAAGCTTAGAAGTTCAACATCTGTAAGTGTGTTGGGATTTACTATTGTTTTCATGGTTATTTGAATTTTGAGTAAAAAGAATATTATCTGTATCCACCGAACTGCTCCCCCGGAGCGGGTCAGGCTTTAATGACTCTCCGGCTTGCTTTGCGGGGCTTTCGGGCAGAAAGTGATACGGTGACCCAAAAACCCGCCAAGTATTGGCTGAGGGCTCTATTTACCTATTCTCACCATTTCAAAGAACCTCTTTTTCGGCTCACGGCTCGCGCTCGCGCTTTTGTTAGCGACCAGCCCTATGTTTTCGCATCGGGCAGGCAAGATCTTGGCAGAAAAAAGGCGTGCAGCCCCAAAGGGGCAAACAAGTTTTTTCAGCAAAATCGTGGGGCCCCGACCGTAGGTTGGGGGTAACGGTTTTGTGGTGACAACGGTCTTGCGGCCAGCGGCGCCGGAGCGAAAACATAAACCTTTGCTGACAAAAGCGGACGAGTAAGAGGTCATACGCACCTGGCAAAT
>CALBTS010000600.1 GCA_937968035.1 uncultured Methanomethylovorans sp. | reverse complement strand
CGGTTTTGTGAGAGGCTTGGGCTGAAATGCCCTTGCCTACTCGACTTTGGTTTTTACCAACCCAAAATCCAACGCCAAAAACCAAAAGAGCTGTATAATCCAACCGCTGATAAATGAATAAAGTAGAAAAAATAAAGCCTCTTGTTGAATGGATACTTTCTTGGGTATTCAAACTGAGGCTACGAAAAACCTATTGGAGCATTGCAGTTCCTTTAGCATTGGTAATTCTGGGAGAAATCGCGAATAAACTGGAGTTCGTTGTAAAAGCAACAGCCAAACTTTATGAAGATGCTAATGATACGTGGCTAGAAGTATTTTGGGGAGTAATTCATTTTTGGGTGAGTATCAGCCTTCCTTGGTGGAGCATTCTGCTGATTATTATTTTACTACTTCTGTTTACATATGTATGGCTACAAGAGATAAAGGCTAAAAAATCAGGTATTGAAGTAACAGTTGAAAGTATTACAAGCAACATCTTTAACCGCCTTTCAAAAGATATTGATGACAAGATTGAAGGTATAAAGTCGGAGTTAACATTTCAACCTAATCAACAATGGTTCATTGGGCAATGTAAATCATCAATACATGATCTTGGAAAAAGATATACACCAGAGTTAAATGTAAAACTTGAAGTATCCGAAATCTTCGAAGGGATAGGAAGAACCGAAGAGTTCAAAAAGAAATCAATAAAGCTTTTTGATCAGTTTCTGATAAAAGGGAAAAAGGTATTAAAGAATCAACCTGAGGTAAAAGAAAGTCTTGAGAGTTTAGAGAACACCTTTGATGAATTACAGACTTTGTTTCATAAAATTGATTTCTTAGGAACTGCCCCAATTCCCATAAATGAGTTTGATGGGTTATTGAATAAAGCTCATAGCTCCGTGCAACAAATCTATGATTATTACATAACAGAAGAAGGGAAGCTGCAAAAAGAAAAAAATGAATATCAGTATTATCACAAATACGGCTATGAGCTTAGGAATATTCGAGAATTTGAGCATGAACTTTCTACTTTTCAAAATTTAATTCATAGCTCTGCATTTAAACTTGCGAATAACCCATTTTTATTACTAGATGGTGAAGCAGGCATTGGGAAATCACATTTGATTGGAGATATAGTTTCAAGGAGAATTAAAAAAGAACATGAAAGTGTTTTTCTTCTGGGTCAGCATTTTGTCACAGAAGAAGATCCGTGGACACAAATTTTCAAAAGACTTCAAATCAACTCTAAGTCGACAGATTTTCTCAGAAAATTAAATCAACGAGCGGAAGAGTCAGGAAAGAGAATAGTCCTTTTTATTGATGCAATCAATGAAGGAAAAGGGAACTACTTCTGGAATGAGTTTGTAAAAAGCTTCATTAACGAGATAAAGAAATATGAATGGCTTGGTCTTGTATTGACTATAAGAACATCCTACAAGAAGTTAATTTTCCCTGAAGAAGAAAGAACCAGTTTAGGCATTGTTGAACATCATCATTATGGGTTTAGGAATATCGAATATGAAGCAAGCAAATTGTTTTTTGACAATTACAGCATTGAACTGCCTAATGTACCTCTGTTGCATCCAGAGTTTCAAAATCCACTCTTCTTAAAACTATTTTGTGAGGGAATTAATAAAGCAGGATTAACCCGTATCCCAGATGGTCTTCAAGGCATAACTTCAATTATTAACTTTTTCGTCAAAAACGTCAATATTGTTTTATCAAAACCAAAAAGAGTTGGGTTCTCAGATAGTTTAAACTTAGTACAAAAATCCATTAATGCTTTAATAAAGTACAAAGTAGATAATGAACTTAGATATGTGCCATATGAACAAGCTTATGAAGTCGTCAATGAATCTATTTCAAGTTTTATCGACAAAAAAGGATTTATAGATGAATTAATTACAGAAGGTGTATTATCAAAGAACCTCTTTTGGAAAGAAGGGGATGATTATGAAGAAGGAGTTTATTTAGCGTATGAGCGGTTTGAAGACCATCTAACTGTTCAATATTTGCTTGGACAATGTCCTGAATTAGAGAAAGAGTTCAATAAAGATGGTAAACTCTATAATTATGTAGAAGATGAAAATGCAGCTTATAGACATAAAGGACTAATTGAGGCTTTATCAATTCAGGTTCCTGAAATAAAAGGTTATGAGTTTTACAACCTTATTCCTGACCTTAAGGATAAATATCCAATTGTCGAGTCTTTTGTTGAGAGTTTACTTTGGAGAAAGGTTGAAACCATTAATGAAGAGTCGATAAAATATGTAAATGAACATGTGTTTGCCTTCCAGGGCACACATGATTATTTCTGGGAAATTATTCTTGCGGTTACTGGAATTCCAAACCATTTCTTTAATGCTCATTTTCTACATAATCATTTAATAAAATACTCTCTTGCTGACCGAGATGCAATTTGGACTCAATTGCTCAAACACAAATATGATGATGAATCATCAGTAAAACGGCTTATAGATTGGGCATGGAGTGAAACTGACAAATCACATATCAAAGATGAATCCATTTTACTTTCGAGCATTACCTTGGCATGGTTTCATACTTCTACAAACAGAGAGCTTCGAGACTATTCTACAAAAGCAATGATTTGTTTGCTTCAAAACAGAGTTCATGTACTTATTGAATTACTTCAAAAGTTTGAAACAGTAAATGACCCATACGTTTATGATCGTTTGTTTGCCGTTGCTTACGGTTGTTCAGTGAGAACAAATAAGAAAGAGGAATTAGCAGACCTAAGTGATTATATATACGTAACAATATTTAAGGATAAAGATGAAGTTTATCCCCATGTTCTACTTCGTGATTATGCAAGGGGAGTAATTGAGTTTACAAGTTTCTCGGGTATTGAGTTACCTTTTGATATTGAAGATGTAAGACCTCCATACAAAAGTTCATTTCCTCAAAAAATCATGACTAATGAGGAGATTGACAAAAAATACAAATTCGATTATGGCGCCAAGGATTTCAAAAAGCATTATTGGTCTCAGAATTCGATTCTTAGCTCAATGACAACCGAGTATGGTCGAGGTACTGGTGGATACGGTGACTTTGGAAGATACACTTTTGAAAGTGCTTTAAGCTCATGGGATGTTAATACAAACCAGCTTAGTAATCTTGCTATTGAGTGGATTTTTGAGAAATATGGTTATGACGTAGAAAAACATGGAGAATACGACAGAAACACTAATTCATATGATAGGCGAGCTACTACAATTGAAAGAATTGGCAAAAAGTACCAGTGGATTGCTCTTTACGAAATGGTAGCGCGAGTTTCGGACAATTTCAAGAAATATGAAAGATGGAGTTTTAAAAAGGAAAAAGAAGTGCCATACCAAGGTCCTTGGGACCCTTACATAAGAGATATTGATCCAACATTGCTTATTAGTAAAACAGGAAGTTATGATGATGAGCAGCCGCATGATTTCTGGTGGGTTAACAACAAAATATTTAACTGGAATTGTACAAACGAAAGCTGGGTCAATGATTCAAGTGTTTTACCTAATATGGAAGAAATCATTCAAATTGAAGATGATAATGGAGATGAATGGCTGGTTTTGGAGAGCTATCCCTCTTGGTCAGAACCTAAAGAAATTGGCGAAGAAAAATGGGACCAACCACATAAAGAGCTTTGGTGTCAAATAAGAAGCTATCTAGTTAAAGATGATGAGTACGACTCATTTAAAGGTTGGGCTGTCAAACAGGATTTCATGGGGCGTTGGATGCCTGAAAGTGGTGACAGATACGAAATGTTCAGCAGAGAATATTATTGGTCACCTGCTCAGGACTATTTTATGACTGATTATTATGGAGGCACTGAATGGACAGAAGTTCATGATAGGAAATCAGGGGAGTATGTAGCAGAAGTCAATGTAACTGCACAAGGTTTTTTATGGGAGGAAGAGTTTGATAAATCAAAAGAAGAAACCATTAGTTTTTTAAAACCAAGTACTGTTATTCATAAGGGCATGGATTTAAAATACAGCGAAAGAGAAGGAGAATTTATAGACAATTCAGAAGTAGTTCAATGTTTTGCACCAAATGTTTATCATGATTCGAAATCTTATCTACTTGTTCGGAAAAGTTCTTTTTTAAAATTTCTAAACGAGAACAAATTAAAGGTTGTTTGGACGATACTAGGAGAAAAGCAAATAATTGGCGGACGATCATTCGGAACTGAGTATCACGGAAGATTAGAAATTAGTGGTGCTTATTATTTAGAAAATGAAATGTTGAATGGAACTATTAATACTAAGAAAACCTAGCACAAGCATCTATACACATTGGCAAGTCGCTCAAACCAGCCTCAAAAGCCAAAACTTGCCAAAGAGTATGGCTGCCCCAACACTGAAAGAAAAGAAAATGAAAAAGCACGGGCATACAACATCACCTATACGCAAGCAGGGGTTTCGTGCTTCGTAGGACAGGAAAGTGCTATATTTGAAGTTCAGCTCTTCGTAGGAAGTTCAGTGGTAAAATCCCTGCCTGCGTATAGCTGAGAACCGTTGGCAGTAATAGTAAAAAACCGACAATGAAACAAATAACATATGTAATTTTGACTTTTTTCATTCTGACAAGTTGTTCAAATAAACAGACTTCAAATACGACTGATGAAGTTTTGCAAGTGGAGGACTTGAAAGAAACATTTAGCTCTGAATTTAATGGTGTTTGGGTATTGACAGATTACATTAAATCTATAGAAACAACAAAATCCCCTTTAAAGTCAGCAGACAAGTTAGATGGCGTTGTGACAATGATTATTGACATTAAAAATCAAGTGGACAGTTTTTATGTTGGAGTTAGTTGGAACAATCACGAAGGATATAACTTCATTACTTATTCATTACCAGGGAATAAGGAAAATAGCTTAAAGACAAACCTTGTGGACTATGAAAATAAATCTAACTATTATGAACTTGGTTACGAAGATTTTGGAAATCAAACTCATTTAGCACTATATCATTACAACAAGGACAACAAGTTAATAGACAAAAAACTATTTTCAAAAGTAGCTGATTACCAAACAGACGATGATGCTGCTTGGGGGCTGCAATACATAGTGAACGAAAAATTATTTAAAGGAAACTATATACTAATTGACACCATTGGCAATAAGACAAATGTTTCTTTCAAAAGCGATGGAACATTAATAGGTATGCAAGACTTTAAAACATACTATGTGTTTACAGACTTTATGGGTGGACCTGAGACAATTTTAGACGGAATAGCTTTTAGAATTAATCAACGAAATTCAATTTGGCTTGCATTTGTTATACAAAAGGACACAACTTATTTATACAACACAACAGGAGACGAAGAAGCAGGTGAGCTTTTACAACTTGACAAACTAATTTATAAACTTGTAAAACAATGACGAGAAGAAGAACTACTACTGCCAATAAGTAAGACTTCGTGTGGCGTAGCCTAACATGAAGTCGTGTTGCACGAAATCCCCCTTATGGCTTTTAAATGAAGCAAATGGAAAGATTAGAAGGAATATCGCGTCACGTTCTTTGATAGACTGAAGTGGAGAAGGCAGGAAAGTCCGGAAGAAATGATGCTTTGCCAGGTAGGTGGAAGGCATTTCCAAGGCAAGAGAGAGGCACTCGTTTGCCGGGGACAAAAGAAGCTAGGGATCTTGCTATGTACAGGACCGGTTTCATGGTTTAAGGCTGGTTTATAATACAAAGGGGTTCAAGATATTGCAAGGGTGGTCCCCTTCCTGGCAGGAAGCGATCGATAGTGAGCATGGCCGGTTTGCCGCACACGGGGCAGATATCGGGATCGTAGCCCAGGTATTGGCGTGAAATATCCTTCCAATTCACCTTCTCACGATGCACAGCGGGTTCTCGTCCCAGGTGGCGCTGCAAGGCATGTAAAGTCGGGCGATGCGTGGAAGAAAGAAAACCAAAGTGCCTGATCCTGACAAAGCCCTTGTCGCGGATATGGAGGCAGAATCGCCTGAGGAACTCCACACCCTGCAGTGTCATGATCTTGTGGCAGTTATCTCGGTAATCGTGCCAGCGGAAGGTCACACCCTGCTGGTCCACCTTGAGGATGCGGTGATTGGAGATGGCCGTTTTGTGGGTGTAACGCCCCAGGTATTCCACCACCATCTCGGGCCCGGCAAAGGGATGCTTGGTGTAGACGACCCAATCGTGGCGGTACAGCTCGGCGCGCAGTGTCTGATCCAGCTGTGTAATATGGCTCAGGCCCTGGATGAACTTGCCCCGGAAAACCCGCGAGAGGATCTTTACAGGAAAGAGGTAAACCTTGCCCCGGGGTGATATTTTCAAGGACTTCCAGGGTTGTCGTATTCCGCTACCCCCGGCCGGGACGATACAATGCAGGTGAGGGTGAAAAGCCAGGTTCTGACCCCAGGTATGCAGCACGGCGATCATTCCGGCGGTGGCATGATGCCTGGTGAGGAAAAGCTGAGAGAGGGACTCCCAGCAAACCCGGAATAGCAGCCTGTACATCGGGGCTGGAAATGCCAGGAATAATCCGTTGAGGGTGTCGGGGAGCGTGAAAACGACATGGAAGTACGGCACAGGCAGCAGGTCCTGTTTGCGGTCGTTGATCCATACCTCTCGCTGGGTGTTCTGGCACTTGGGACAATGCCTGTTGCGGCAGCTGTTGTAGGATACACGCAGGTGTCCGCATTGGGTGCAGCGATCGACATGCCCACCCATGGCAGGTGTTCGGCAGATCCGTATGGCCCGCAAGACCCGTTGTGTATAGGCGTTGGGGTTACACACCCGGCTGAAGTCATCCCCGAATTGATCGATGATCCCGGCCAGCTCAAAGGCGGGTTTCATGGGGTGTGGTAGAGCCTGTCGAAGGGACTGAACAGGTTGTTGCGGTTAGGTTTGGCCACGTGCAGGTATACCAGCGTGGTTTCGATGCGTTCATGACCCAGGAGCTCCTTGATACTGACGATGTCCATACCAAGCTCGAGCAGGTGAGTGGCATAGCTGTGCCTGAGGGTATGTAAAGTTATGCCTTTCTGCAGCTTGCACTTTCGGACGGCTTCCCTGAGGGCCCATTGCATGCCGCGCACGCTAAGCGGGGAACCTGGCTCACTGCCGTTGAAGAGAAACTGCACGGGCTGGCAGGCATGGCAATATTTCCTGAGACCCAGCAGCAGCAGGGGCGAAAGCGGGACATAGCGGTCTTTGTTGTACTTGCTTTGCCGGATATGTATCATCATGCGTTCGGCGTCAATGTCCCTGAGTTCTACGCGGCTGACTTCCCTGGCTCTTAGTCCGCCGGCGTACATGAAGGCGAGCAACATCCGGTGTTTAAGCAGTTCCGGGGCTTTGAACAGCGCCCGGCACTCGCTGTGGTTGAGTACCACGGGCAGCTTCTTCTCCTTTCGTATTGAAGGCAGTTGGACGACCTTGTCGTTGAGCCCGAGCAATCGGAAGCAGTAGCGCAGTCCATAGACCGAGAACTTGAAGTCGCTCAGGGAAGGGGAGTTTGATTTCCTGGCCAGTGAGGCGAGGTAGCGGTTGATCTCTTTCTCGTTGATGTGCTGAGGCAGTTTGCCGAAATGCAGGCTAAGCTGGGCAATTTTCCGGCCGTAGTTGTGCAGCGTGCTCAGTGAATGCCCCGATAGGGTGATTTTCTGGTGCAGATCTTCCCATAATTTGGTAAAACCATGCACTTCATGGCAAGCCTGTTCCACGACAGTGAACGACTTTTTTCGTAGCTTTGGTTGTGTCTTCATGGTAAAAGGAATTGGTTAGCACCCCTTTATACGTTGAAAACACGAAAAAGCTATCCCGGCTCAGCCGCTTTCGGGCGGCTGGGCGGGATTTTGTGCAACA
>CALBTS010000599.1 GCA_937968035.1 uncultured Methanomethylovorans sp. | reverse complement strand
AAAATGGGAGAAAGGATTGGTGAAGCTTATCTCACACAATGATAGTGTGGGGTGAAATGTTGATCTGTAAGGTTAAAGATACAAATTGAGATCTTTCTCAATTCTGATTGCAACTTTTACCCGTTGGGGTTAACCAGAGACACATGAGGTCAGAAACGGCCTCCTGTTTCTTTTTTTGACATTCCGTGACTATTTTGCAAAATCTATCAGATCTAATTTTATAATTTCCCAATGTTTGCCTTGTAAACAAACTGGCTCAAAATCATCATCTGCATCCTGAAAATCTGAGAAATTTCTTCTGATTTGATTCTCGTCATGGGCGTAAGGATATCTCTGCTTGTGAAGGGCGAGCATTCTTCCGATTGAATAATCATTTTTTAGCTCATGGATATCCCAAAAATCCTTTTTCCTTCCACCCCTGGAAATGACATCAATTTTCATGGCTATAATTTCTTCAATCGTGGCTATTCTTATGCCATCAATAAGCATAAAATCTTGAATGAATTTATCCGTATAGAACAAATCCAATTTTACACAATCTTCTTCACTATTACCTATATAATAGGACCTGCCCAGACCGACAGCTTTATACTCATTAGTATCAATATAGGAAAATGCATTACATAGAAACTTATGGATGGATGCAAAATCTATAGAATCATATGGAGCATCAGTAAATAAATCAATATCATTTGATTCCCTGTGTCCTCTTAGCAAACTTAAAGCAGTTCCACCAACTAACCTGAATGGAGTAAATTCCTTAGCGGCCATAAGGGTTTTTAAGAAACCATGCAATTCCTGGCCAGTAGTATTGTAATGAAGTTTACCTTCCATGAGTGTTCAGTACACTATTGACATCCTCTCGTCCATAAAATCTGATTATTTCTCCTTTCTCAATTTCGTTGCCTCTCTCAAATACTCTTTTAATAACAGCTTTCTTTTGTTTTTCCCAGTCAATATTTCCCATTTTTGTATCCCAGAACAGGACTCGCCTCAATTTAGTAAGATCGGGATGCAATTTATGTCGTTTGTTCTTAATTTCTTTAATGTCATAAAATGCCTGTAATGTCATAAAGAATCCTTCTTCAATCCCTAAAGCTTCCTCAATTTTCAAAGCAAGATTTATATTCATCCTTCTCTTGCCCTTGGTAATGGATACCAGAGTTTGCGGGTACTCCTTCAAAGAAATGGCAAACGGCCCTTTATGCAGATGCCTCTTTTTAAGCTCACGCTCAAGAATTAACCCGGGATGGATTCCCTTTATTATTGATAATTCATATTTCATAATACAAATATAAACAAAATAGTTTACACAATAATGATTATATTGGAATTTTTACAAATTGAACCTTATTACTTTATCTGCGATTGATTAACAATCGCGCAAATGATCAAAAATATCCGCTTTACATGGCTTAGTCCTATGGAAAGGCTGCAACTTATGTCCTTTACGAGTATCCGGAGGCACATGAGGTCAGAAACAGCCTCCGTAACTGTTACACCTGTAGTACTTACAATGCCGTAAATGTCATTGACAGTTACGGGTTCTGTTACATTTTTACAACAGTTGATAATGCAGACTATTGAATTTCCTATATTCACGCTCCTTAATACATCCTTGTTTTGAAAGCAATAATTTTCCTCCTCTCTTTTCTCTGCATATACGGAAATAAGATCGATGGTCAGTCAGGCAGCATTAAAGCAACCAGATCAGATAATCGCCCTGACCTTGACGGAAAGCTTAATGACCCGGTATGGCAGAGCGCAATACCCTTTACCGGTTTCAGAATGGTTGAACCCGAGCCGGGCAATGATCCGACTGAAAAGACTGAGGTAAGAGTGATTTATACAAATGACGGGATTTATTTCGGATTCCGGTGTTTTGACAGTGAGCCTGGCAGGATAACTGCAAATACAATGGACCATGATAAATCGGAAGAGAAGAATGAAGATCAGATCAGCATCCTGATTGATCCTTTCCAGGATAAAAGGAGTGCATATATTTTTATTGTTAATCCAAAAGGTGCCAGAAGTGAAGGCTTTGCCAGCGGGGAACACTATAATCTTGGCTGGGATGGTTTATGGGAAGCAAGATGCAGGAAGGATGAAGAGGGTTGGAGCGGTGAAATATTTATCTCATTCAAAACAATATCATTCAACCCGAAGTTAAGTAACTGGGGTTTGAATATTGAAAGATACATTGCCAGAAAACAGGAAGTTATAAGGTACTCGGGAATAAGTCTTAACAGCTTCTTCTCCAATCCGAGGGAAGCAGGTCTGCTTGAAGGGATTTCAGATATTAAGCAGGGCATGGGCGTTACTTTCAGGCCATTTGGCAAAATTTCAAGGTTAGATATTAAAACAGACGACATAAATCCCGGGATAGATTTAAAGGGAGGGTTTGATGTTTATAAAAATATCACCCCGAACCTGGTCGCTGCAATAACGGTAAATACAGACTTCGCAGAGATCGAAGTTGATGAACGCAAGCTTAATATTACCAGGTTCCCATTATACTATCCCGAAAAGAGAACCTTTTTTCTTGAAGGTTCAGATATTTTTGAGTTTGGCAGCACATCATCATCAACTTTTCTTCCATTTTTCAGCCGAAGGATAGGCTTGCTGGAAGGGCAGCAGGTACCTATTAAATGGGGCACAAAAGCTTTTGGCAAAATCGGGGGTACAAATTTGTCATTGCTTGATGTTCAGTCTGATAATACTCTCCTGTCTCCTTCATCAAACATGTTTGCCGGACGGATTTCACGGAACATTTTCGATGAGTCAAAGGTTGGAATAATTATAACCAACGGGAGTCAGTCAGGCGAAAGGAACACACTTGCCGGAGCCGATTTCAGGTACAAGACATCAAGGTTGATGGGGCACAATAACTTTTCAGTTGACCTCTGGGGGGTAAAAAACTGGAATGAGAAAAATGGCGGGAACAAAAGCGGCTTCGGGATAAAGATTGATTATCCGAATGATCTGATAGATGCTGCCATTCAGTATAACTTCTTTGGTGATTCTCTAAACCCCGGCCTGGGTTTTCTGCCAAGGGCAGGTTATCACTCTTTATATACGGCAGCAAGCTATATGCCGCGTCCTGAGAAGGGATTGACAGGGAGATTGATACGCCAGTGGTTTTTTGAGTTAAGGCTTACCAACTACTGGGATCTTAACGGTGGCCTTGAAAGTATGCAGTTATTTACAGCACCTGTGAATTTCAGGACTGAAAGTGGCGAACATATAGAATTCAATATTATTCCTAACCGCGAGGTGCTTCCTTTTGACTTTGAGGTTTCGGATGGCGTTGTCATTCCTGAGGGAGATTATTCATTTACGAACTACAGGTTCGAAATAAATTCTGCATCATACAGGGTTGCCCAGGTGGATTTCAGCTACAGGTTCGGCCAATTCTACAGCGGACATTACAATGACATTGAAGCTGCTTTGACTCTTAAGGCTGACGGATATGCTACTCTGCAAATGGGGACCAATATCATTCGCGGCCATCTTCCTCAGGGTGAATTTTCGGAGAATGTCTATTTTACAAGGCTCAATGTTTACCTTACACCTGATCTCGGAATGACCAATTATTTCCAGTATGATGATATAAGCAATTCAATTGGTTACAATGGCAGAATATTCTGGCAGATTCGCCCCGGCAATACTCTGTACCTTGTTTATAATAACAACATTGCGCGTGGGTTTCTCCCTGATAACAGGTTCAGCCTGAAAGAAGACCAGGTGATCCTAAAGGTACAGATGAGCATCAGATTCTAGGTCTGCAGAATATTTGAATTTTCCATCTCGATAGATATCAACCTGAATACAGATACTTTTCATTTAATTCAATTAAACCCCGGTTTATGGCTGGCCTGACCCAGGGGTCAAATCAATGTCAATCTCCCTGACTTCTGCTATAGCCAGATCAACTCCCCGGACAAACGCAAAAATCGCTGATTAATTAAAAAAGAGAGTGTGTCAGATTTTCATCCAGTTTGCTTTTTCTTTTATGGCCGGTTTGCGCCCGTAGAAAATATTATCTGCGTGGTAGGCGAGGCGTACTAAAATTTTCGAGCGCCTCA
>CALBTS010000598.1 GCA_937968035.1 uncultured Methanomethylovorans sp. | reverse complement strand
ATCGTATTCGGTGACTGGAGTTCAGACGTGTGCTCTTCCGATCTATTTCATCATCGGGAGCAAAGAATATATCAAATGTTTTGCCGCTTGCTTCAATATCAGACATTTGCTCATCAAAATTCTGTCTTAAGGCATCTTGTTCCGGCGTAGTTGGGCCTACCTTATCATCCCAATGTGTTATTATGCCATTTTCATCATAATATATGTTCCTATACATTGGGTCGCTTAATCCATCTGCTATTGTTTGTCTTTGGCTTTCAGTTCCTCTTAACCGAACTCTTCCGCCACCGCCGCCGCCTCCGCCGCCGCCTTAATCGTCTTTGAATTTTTTATCGCCGACAAATGAAGCAATATGCCTGTCCCAGGCTAAGAAGGCATCTAATATATGACCATGTTGCCACTGACTTTGTATCATATTGAGCATTGTATTAGCCTCGGCCATGGGATTTACCATTACCACCTGCACCTCGTCCTCTTTCCCTTTCTCTCCCTCGGGTGAAAGGCCGCTGGGGTCTTTAAAGCTGATGGGATTATTATTGCAGTAGTGGTATGGCGTTTTGTCCGGAAATTGCTCAAATAAGGGGTCAACCGATAAAAACCTGCCACTTAGCGGGTCGTACTGCCGGGCGCCCATAGCAAAGTATCGGCTTTCTTCATCCCGCTCCTGGGCGGCGTAGCCTATACCCTGTGGTTTCGTAACACCTCCTATTTTAGTTAGTTCCCTGCGTTTTCGATTGTTATAAAATTAGTATTTCATTATGCAATTTCCAAAGATTAATATAATCGATCTGTATTGTACGGTTTTGGTTCATATCTCCATTTTTTCTTAGCTCTCAAGTAAAAGCAATGGATGATAATTCAATCCTCAAAATCATATGTCCTGTACCATGGCCTAAACGTATTCTCAAAAAAGTACCTCATTTTATAGGTTGATTTAATTCTATATACCCAATCTTTCAAAGTCTTATAATCTAACAAAGTAACCGGCTGGGAATTGTCAACCCAATTTATGTTTGGTACTCTGGGTATATGAATAATACTGTCATTGTAATTTGTTAAATAATTCTCTATTAATATTAAAGCTGCGATATACTTTAAGTTAATCAGAAAACTCATTCTTGTTTTATTTGGTTTGTACATACATCTTTTTCTAATCCAAAAGCATTCTGAACTATCTTTTTCAAAAGTTAGTAAATAAAATACTATACCTGAATCACAATTAAAAAAGTCTTTTACAGATTTATAATATAATGCACTATCATTAACCATGATAGAATCCCGATGCTTACTTCTATTTCTGTAACATATAGAATATTTATCAGCATAAGTATAATCAACGACATAGCTTTTATTTAATCCTTCCAGAATGGTATCATATCGTTTTACTGCTATTGAATCGTAATCCGAAACTTGAGCTAATAAGCAGGACTTAACAAAAAAGAATGTTATAAAATAAATTTGACATTTCATATGTACACCTCATTTAAATCACTATTTCTTTCTATAATATACTCTATAATAAGCTTTTGAACCATCAAAATTAGTTTCATGTGACTGATTGGGACCATAAATGGTATCTCGTGGATGGTGGAGATAAACCTTGCCACCATATGGTCCAAATTTACTATCTACTAAAGTTGTATTCCCAGCTTTATCAACTTCAACTACAGTACCAATATGCAACCACAATGAAAAATTAGGATCCTTATATGGATTCCCATTTTTATCTAAACCCCCACAAGGATCAACATAGACAATAATATCACCCGGTCTATTTGGTTCGCTAAAATCTAATTGCTCATATCCTCTTTCTTTTAAGTCATCATAAGGATTATTATCAGTTCCCGGCCCACCACGGTCATTATCAGCCCCTGGGTCGTTGTTATCTGACTGACAATCATGCAATGTATAAGAAGCACAATTAGCATCGGGATTCTGAACGCCACAATTATCAGGGTCAGTTACTTCTTCTTTCCCCTGATAATCTTCAGGTATCTCAATGTCACCTGCAATTTCCTCGTAACTATTCTCATCCGGTATGCCATTCTTTTCATCCTCGTCATCACCTGTTCTGTCATCCCATCCCGTGTTGTTGAAGCCCTGGCCGCCGCTGCCGCCAAAATCCTGCATCCGTTGCCGTGAGGCGTCGGACATTGCTTCGCCATCACCAACAGTTAATTGCAGAGCCTTCTTACTATTTCTATCATCTTCCATTTCTTGTCTTAGTTCGTTGGCTAGCGATTCACTTTCATCTCGATCACCAGCGTAGTTATACTGCACCTCATCCTCTTTCCCTTTCTCTCCTTCGGGGGAGAGGCCACTTGGGTCTTTAAAGCTTATGGGATTATTATTACAGTAGTGGTAGGGCGTTTTGTCGGGGAAAGACTCATAGAGCGGGTCAACAGATAAAAACCTGCCGCTTAGCGGGTCATACTGCCGTGCGCCCATAGCAAAGTAGCGGCTTTCTTCGTCCCGCTCCTGCGCGGCGTAGCCTATTCGGGATTCATCTGTAGCATTCAGGGTGTCACCGAAGGGCTTGTAATCGAAGTGTTCGGTTGCTATGTCCTGGCCTTTCACAGATACAGTAAGCCGCACCGAGCCGATGTTATCCATAGCATTGAACTGCTTTGTATTGTCAGGTAATGTAACCAGCGTACCTC
>CALBTS010000597.1 GCA_937968035.1 uncultured Methanomethylovorans sp. | reverse complement strand
ACTCTCCTTCCTGGTCCTGATAAGCTGTACAATCAGTTTCGCTTCATCGCCATACTTCTGGAAGTTCCCTTCAAGGATATATTCCACATTCAGTTCTTTCCCTATTGCTTCGATGGTCTTGTCCGTCCTGCGGTACTGCTCCACCGAGGTGCTCCCCAGTACTCGCAGGTCGTGTATCTTTGAGAGGTGCAGAAGGATGGCCTCCATCATTCCGTCAGCCAGGTACTGCTTGTCAGGCTCATTGCTGAGGAGCTTAAAAGGCAGCACTGCAATGGATTTTTCAGGCGTACTTTCCTCCTTTAACCATCCCGGAACAAAAAGGACCCCTAGGACAATCAGTAATAAAACCAGAACCGAACCTGCAATAATCTTTTTTCTGCTATTCTTCCCGGGTGTCTGAGCCGGCTCGATGACTCTTTCCGGAAATCCCCCGGGATGCTGAATATAATGCTTTAATCCCTGAAGAATATCCTGTATTGAATTGGCAACCTTATTGATCTGATTACGATAGGTGGTATGATTAAGATTGTCGTTAGGGTTATCTTCATTTGCCCTGAGGGGCCTGTTTACTCCGGGCTCCGCATAAATAAATTCGATGCTCCGTAAGACGCCCCCAATGACAGTTTCACATGCCTCAATATCTTCCGGAGACAGATCATATATTCTGACTGGCAATACTCTGCTTGCCACATTTCCATTGGGCAATTTTACCTTCAATCCATATTGATCATGAGAAGCCTGCTCCACAAATGCCTTGAACTCATGCTCCCAGGCAAAGGCTTTGGGATCGCAATAGGTGCGGGAGATAATCGGTATAAAGATTAAACATCTAAGCTTCGCTCTCAAAGACTCATCTACATCATGCGTCTCCAGGAGCCCATCATGAGGGTTGATGTCGAAGTAAAGGCTTATTTCTTCCTTGAACGTTGATTCCAATTCAGTTTTAAGAGCTTCGACAAATTCACTCACCCATTTATCACCCTTGTTATCCTTCTGGCGATAGGAGATAAAAATGTCGTAATTGTATCCCGGAACAATACTTGACATCAGGGGTTCAATTGTTTCAGTATCAAATATAAACTTTATGAATTAAACCAGAAAATTAAAGTTCCTATAGGCAAAATGATTGACAGTTATGGTAAGTTCATGTTATGTCTGCCTACCTCCCTGCTATCTATGAAAAGCTCAATGTCAGTGACTATTCTCCTGTTGATTTCAATGACCATTTTCCGACTGTTTCAGATATCTGCTTGCACAAGCCAGACAGGTTGACCACTTTCGGCCGCTCCTGAGTTAAATATTGCAATTTACATATTAACAGTCATTTGCTATGGAAAGTGGGTGGTCAAGGCTTCCGGCTTTTGCACTTTAACAGGCACTATAAAATATTATACTTTCCCCCAATATTCTGATAATCCCATTTTGTCGAGCAATGCCACATATCGTGGATTATCATGTAGATTCTTAAAATTAATATGAAAAGGCATTTCATCAAATCCACCTATTCTTTCCAGCCAGTACAATGCCTCTTCATCTTTTCCAATCATTCCAAGCATTTCTGCAAGAGACACCATTCCATAACCCTCACTTTCAGCCCTCGTTTTAGCAATTTCAATCCACCAATCAATCACAGAGTCAAAACCTGATGTTTTAAATATACTATCTGCTGCAGCAAGATCATAAGATTGGTTATAATTCTTTTTAAAGGCTTTAAATGCTTTTTCTTCATCGCCTAATTGCCAGTAAATTCTGTACTCATAGTATGCGAGTGGAAAATCACTTTCTAATTCATAGCATTTTTGCATTTCCCTCAGGGCATCAGAAAAAAGGCCCTGATTATAATATAATTTAACGCTCACCCGCCTGAGAACAGGAGCAAGGGGATCCAGCTCAATAGCTTTGTTTACATGTTTTCGTGCCTCTGCGTGTTGACCAATAATACTTAAATGCTCAGATTAATAATGATGAGCCGTGGCATAGCTGGGGTTTACTTCAAATGCTTTCCGGAATACTTTTTCTGCTTTTTCCCAATCCCAGTCAACATAGTCATATATCTGTCCAAGAACAGTATAGGCTTCAGCCAGATTTCCATCCAGGTCCAGAGCTTTCGTGGCCAGTTCCACGGCCTTATCTCTTCCTTCCTGTTCATCTATCCACCCCTGCAAAGCCATAAGATTATAGGTATCTGCCAGCCCGGCATAGGCTAAACCATATTCAGGGTCTTCATCAATTGCCTGTTCAAAATATCCGATGCTTGTTTTATAACCATCCCCTGTGCGTTTATTCCAGTAGAAACGCCCCATCTGGTATAATTCAAATGCTTTTATGCTGGAGGTTCTGTTTTCCTGCATTTGTTTTTCCTGTCCTGAGGTAAGGATGGCATTTAGTTTAGAGGCAATGCCCATGGCAATCTCGCTTTGTGTTTTAAAAATATCCACAAGATCCCGGTCGTAATTCTCCGCCCAGATATGGTCGTCATTAATTGCATCGATGAGCTGTACAGTAACCCTGGCCCTGTCGCCATATCGCTGGACGCTTCCTTCAACTATGTATGAAACTCCCAGTTGCCTGGCTATTTCAGGGACACTCTGTAAACCTCTATCGCGGAACATTTCAGAGGAAGTCCGTGAAATTACCTTCAGATCTTCAATCACGGAAATACGGTTTAACAGATCCTCCACCAGGCCATCTGTGAAATATTCATTTCCTGATTCTCCACTTAAATTTTTGAATGGCAGTACTGCTATTGATTTTTCAATTGCTTCTTTGGGACTGATTAGTTTTGGCAAAAACAAAACACCCAGAATAATCAGAATTAATACAATTGCGGATCCTGCGATAAGCTTGGATCTATGCCATTTACCTGTTGTTGAAGCAGGCTGAGTTCCTATTACTGCCAAGATCGGAAGAGCGTCGTGTAGGGAAAGAGTGTAGATCCCGGTGGTCGCC
>CALBTS010000596.1 GCA_937968035.1 uncultured Methanomethylovorans sp. | reverse complement strand
AAGGTGAATATGTATGAAAAACATCATCATCATCAACCGGCCTTGCATAATAGTTATAGTCTGCAGTGCCAAACAGAAGGATGTCATCAGTGACACTGTAGAACTTTAGTGCAATCTGCGCCGAGCTTTTTGCTATGAAAAGATTATTCTTCAAACTAATATTTCTAATGCTGCTTCCAGAGGTGTTCTGGAAAAACATTCCGTAGCCGTTGTTGAAGGCGGTATTATTTTCGAATTGGTTCTCGTAGGCTCGGTGAACCATATAACCTCCTTCTGTGCAATTAGCTACCGTGTTATTGGTAACAGTGACATTTGTTGAATTCACATCCAAATAAATGCCTCGGGCAATATACATTGTAGGATATGGAGTGCCTTCAGTTACTCCGGTGACATTAATGATAATATTTCCATCAAGTTTTCTGGATATTCCCTCGCCTGCAGTGTATATTCCTGCGCCATCATTTAATGTAATTAAGACATTGTGAATGAAGTTATTCTGAATGGTTATTATATCGGCAGTTGACGAAAGGGTTATTCCGCAATAACCCACATTCTTGATAGTGTTATTTTTTATCAAGCAGTGGTTATTAGTAACATGAATACCTGTGGTTAGACCACCGTCCATAGCTTGACCGGGCAGAACGCCAATATTTCGGATAATATTTCCTGAAATTGTTTCATAATCACCAACAGTGTATATACCTGTCTGGTTACAGTCTGAAATGATTGAGTTGGTTATGGTGTTTCTTTCTCCCAGGATATTAATCCCGTTCTGTCCCGCAAAGCTAATGACTGAGTTTTGAATAGTACAAGATTTGCTGGTGTAATTAAGGAAAGTCGTTGCATGTGATATTGAACCGTGAAGTTGAAGATTATCAAAGACCAGAAAATCATATCCTTCGTTAATAATAAGTGAATTAATGGTTGCAACCTCTATCGTGACACTTGCAGGATCAATCCCTCCAAAGAACATATAAAACCTATTTGAGCTAAAGTCGTGGTACCATTCACCGTAAACTGACAGAGTTTTGATATCATTCTGAATAAAATAACCATACCCCGGGAAGGCTGTCTGATTTGTACTTAATGACGTATAGGTTAAAGTATTACCTGAATGAGAAGTAATCTTGCAACGGTCAAGTGAATGATTGTTTTTCCTGATTACCACTTCGGCCCCCGTCCAGTTTACGGAGGTTCCAAGCTCATTATCAGTTATCGAAGCAGATCCATTGGAGGTTTCATAGATATTATAGTTTTTGTCTGGCCACCGTCCCATGGCGTATTGGACTCCGTTAATTACAGTCATATTTGTCAATGATTCCGAGGAGAGAGGGGCAGAATAAATCCCATTGCCTTCATTCGTCCACGATGTCAAGCGGGAGAAGCCGGTAATCATAGGTTTTTCTCCGGTGCCATATGCTCCAATTGTTATAGGAGTGCCTGAGATTCCGTTTGTTGTGGGTTTGATAGAGCCATAAAATTTATCACCGCGTTTGAAAAGAATTCTGTCACCTGCTTTGAGGGTTGAAAACACGGAATTTACTTTGCTAACAGTTTCCCAGGCGGTTTCATCGGAGGTGCCTGACCCTAGATCATTGCCTCCGTTTTTTACATAGTAATCGGTGGCTGCAACTAGAGAACTCAGTGCAAGTAAAAGAGACAGGAAGATGAACTTCATATTTAATTTTCGTGTGACGAATGTATTAATTTATTTGACTAACTCGCCTTTTTATACGACGAACGGAGATTTTTGTTACATGAAAGAGTCTACATATATCAACCCTGTAAAAATATAATCCGTCCAATCGTACACGAATTAAGTAAATTTTCAGTTTGATAGTACATAATTTCAAACTTAAATGAATCTTTTTGAAACAGGGCCCGTGAAGCATTTCATGAAATTCATAACTGAAGGTCATGAGAGAAGCATAAGGGCAAAGAAGAATATTGTCAGTTCTTTATTAATTAGAGTTGCCAGTATTGCAATTAGCTTTGTTTCTCTTCCTCTAACACTGAGTTATGTTGACTCCTCTACGTATGGTGTTTGGTTGACTTTGAGCTCGATTGTGTCGTGGTTCGCATTTTTTGATATAGGTCTGACCCAAGGATTAAGAAACAAGTTTGCGGTTGCAAAGGCAAAAGGTGATGATAGGCTCGCTCAAACATACGTTAGCACGACCTATGCAATATTGGCTATTGTCTTTGCTTGCGTCTGGTTAGTTTTCCTGATAGTCAACAACTTTCTGGACTGGTCAAAGATCCTGAATGTTTCAGTCGAAATGCGAGCGGATGTAACTACTTTGGCCATAATTGTTTTCACATATTTTTGTATCTCATTTGTTTTTAAGATAATTACTACAATCCTGTACGCTGACCAATATCCAGCACGCGCATCATTGATTGACTTATTAGGTCAGGCCTTATCGCTAATTATAATATTCATTCTTATTAAAACAACTGAGGGCTCACTGACAAAGCTTGGATTGGCTTTATGTATTGCACCTCTTCTAGTACTCGGGGCGGCCAATTTTGTATTATTCAAAAGAAAATACAGTAAGTACAGTCCGGTACTTTCACGTGTTAAGTTTATCTATGCTAGAGACCTGTTCAATCTAGGACTTAAATTCTTTGTAATACAAATTGCTGCCATTATTCAGTATCAAACTGCGAATTTCATCATTGCTAGAAATTTTGGAACAGCTGATGTGACTGCCTATCATGTAGTTTATAAATATTTTGGGATGCTTTATATGATGTTTAATATATTCCTTACTCCCTTCTGGTCTGCTTCAACAGAAGCATATCAAAAGAATGATGTTGAGTGGATAAAGAATGGTATTAAGAGATATAATCAATTGAACTTATTAATGTTGCTAGGATCGATAATAATGCTTCTTGTGTCTGGGCCTTTTTACCGGCTTTGGCTTGGTGAGGGGAAGGTAACAATTCCGTTTATTCTGTCATTCTGGGGGTTTGTTTATTTTAATGTCATGATGTTTGGCGGAAAATATGTTCAATTTCTTAATGGTATTAGTACTTTGAGGATACAATTTATAACCAGTATTATAAGCCCGGTTATATACATCGGTGTTGTACTGTTGCTAATTAAGATATTTGGATTGGGCGTCTATTCAATCTTCATAGGTTCTATTGTAGCTAGCTTTAATGGATTTATCCTTGCCCCCATACAGTATCATATGGTAATAAACAGAAATAAGAAGGGGATCTGGATTGCCTAGAAAAGAAGATTGATTACTAATATTGTAAAATTGTAATTTAATGTTTAGTAAAAAAGAACTTGTATTTTTCAGTCTTATCCTAGCTGCCTTCTTTCACTTTCTTTTCTATTTGCATGCTTATGGACCATCTATGAGCATTTTGGAAGGACCGCTGATCTACTTATTGGCCATTGCCTCAGCTTCGCTCATGATTTTTGTTTATTTAACAACCAAATGGAGGTTAGCTCTTTCAGGCATCTCTGTAAGGTGGTTTTATGATATGCTGGTAATCTGGATCTTAATATGTTTTTTCAGAAGCTTTATTGAGATGCGAAGCATTGATGAAGTAATTCCATTTATATTCGGGAATTATATGGGATTATCAATGTTTCCCGTTTTATTTTTTATTGCCGGTTTAAGCGTCGGGTATTTCTACTCACTGAACAAGATCCTTACTGTTTATTTTTTTATTGCAGCTTTCATTTCCTTTTTCTTTATCAATTACTTTGAATTTCAACATTTCATAGTCCTATTCATCTTTTATATGATATTAACTATACCGCTTCGGAAGCCCTGGAGCAGACTGGCAATTGTTCTTGTGTCGATCAGCATAATAATCACCTCTTTGACAAACAGGGCGGAGATATTAAGAGTCCTAATAAGCTATTTAATAATTATTGCCTCCTTTCTGCTGTTATATAAAAAGGTGCACAAATCATTGCTGGTTTTCTTGGTTTTTATCATTCTTATGTTGCCTATTGGCTCTCTATACTTGGGAAGTAAAGGCATTAGTGTATTTCAAATGTTCTCAAGAGACAGTGTCGAATACAGCCAGATAGATCCATACGCTGATACACGTACATTTTTGTACTATGAAGTATTTCAGGATCTAAAGCAAAATCAGGCATTTTTATTTGGGAAAGGATTAAATGCGGGTTATTATTCTCATTCATTTCAAATGGACAGCAGAGCAGTTGTTGAAGTCGGTTTTTTGCAAATACTGCTAAAAACAGGTATTCTCGGCTTCTTATTATATATCTCAGTGATTATTTCATCTATCATAAAAGCTCTCAGACGTTCTAGAAGTCAGTTTGTTAAAAGCTTGGGGATTTACCTAGCGAGTTACATAATTCTGCTGTTTATCGAAAACATAGTAGCATATAATCTTTTAAATGTGGTTACATGGATTGTTGTTGGTATGTGCCAATCAGAATCTCTAATGGAAATGAATGACCAGCAGATTATGCAAATCTTGCATAACAAGAAACCATCAACAAGTAGATGAAGTAGGAATATATTCATGAAAAAACTGCTATTGGATTCAGATCTTCAGCAACTCCTTGATGTGGGCAACTATTTATGTTCATAAATTCAGTGCCAATTGCTTAAATATAGACATTATTTCATGGGATTAATCAAACGAGGTCATGTTAAGAGAGGCAGATATTAATCCAAGAGTGAATGAAAATGAAGATGACGGCAGGTTTCAATACCCCAAAGTCCTAATTATTGGTTCTACATTTCAGACCAAATCTGGCGGTGGCATAACATTGAAAAATCTATTCAGTGATTGGCCTGTTGACAAAATTGGAGTAATCACTGACAGAATAGCTGAAACAGATCCGGGATTAAAATATAGTTTTTATCAATTAGGTTGGGAAGAAATAAGGTATCCTTTTCCTTTTTATTTCATGCAGAGTCGGATTAAGTCCGGACCAATAAATTTTGCTCATAAAGTAGGAGGCTCTTCTCTGAAGCACCATAATTCTGCAATTAGCAAGATCAAGGGATCAATGCGTAATAATTTCAACAAAATACTGGAATTGATTGGTATAACACCATTATTTAATTCAATTAAAGTAAGCGATACTTTGAAGAGATGGATTTTGGAATTCAACCCTGATCTGATTTATATACGACCATTTTATACAGAAGTAATGACTTTTGGCAATCGCCTTTTTGAGGAGTTACATATTCCATATGTCATTCACATTATGGATGATAGCGTTCGATACAACAATAGAAGCTTAATCAAGAGACACAAACGCCAGAACTATATTGAGTCTCAGTTCAAGCAATTGATTGTGAATGCAAGCGAATGCTTATGCATTTCTGAGGCAATGGCAACGGAATACCAGTTACGCTATGGAAGACGTTTTGACCATTTTAGGAATCCGGTTGATTTGGATAAGTGGCTGCCATTTCAAAAGAAGGATTTAAATTGTAGCAATAACGTCTTAAAAATCATATATACAGGCCGTCTCTTCCCCCCGACATTCTTTACACTTCTGGACATGTGTCTTGCTGTTGATTCGCTGAATAGGAAGGGGAAGCGAGTAGAGATTGATATTTATTCCTATGATAAGAACAAACGATTCAATTCCAGAACAAAACGATTGCTAGGGGTAAATCTCAAGAATCCAGTTTCTGTTGATGAGGTACCGTTATTAGTAAGCAATTATGACATCTTCTATTTATGTCTGGATTTTGATAAAAAAGCACAAGAGTATTCTAGACTTTCATTATCGACTAGGACTTCCGAAGGGATGATTTCAGGAGTACCTGTACTGATCTATGTGCCTGATTCATCTGCTATGAGCCACTATTTTAAAATGCATAATGCAGGTATTGTTGTTACTAATCAGGACAGAAGTAGGCTTGAAGAGAAAATAATGTTGCTGTGTACAGATATTGATTTAAGAGAAGAAGTAAGTAGGAATGCAATTAAGACAGCAATATCCGACAGTCGATCTGATTTCGTAAAAGAAAGTTTCCGCAACTCTTTGATAAAAGCCGCAAGATGAAGGATTACCCTAAGATATTAATCTTTTACCAGCCATTTAATAGCTATTCAGGCGGAGGCATTACGCTTACAAATCTCTTTCTCGGATGGCCTAAGGAGAGATTGGCTGTTCTTTCTTATCCATTTATGCTCAATGAAGTATCTTGGGAAGTCTGCGGAAATTATTATCAATTGGGGAATAAAGAATTTAGATGGATTTTCCCACTAAATATGTTCAAGCAGTCATACCCCTCTGGTGTACTGAAATTCGAGGGAGCAGGTTTAAAAAATTACTCAATCCACAGAACTGGTCTGAAAAACCGGATTGCAAATTCTTTCATTAATCCATTGATAGAATGGCTTGGTTTGCATCATTGCATATCCCGCTTGAATTTTTCTTTAGACCTTCAGAAGTGGCTTTCGGATTTTGCCCCTGATCTCATATATCTTCAAGTTTCCAATCGTGAAAGCATAGCATTTTCAAGGAGATTGATTGAATATCTAGAGACTCCAGCGATCATACACATGATGGATGATTGGCCAACTACAATAAGTATATATGGTCCCTTAAAAACTTACTGGAGGACAGTAATAGATCGGGAATTCCGTGGGTTACTTGACAAGGTGAGCCTCCATCTTAGCATTAGTGATGCAATGTCAGATGAGTATTTCAGACGATACAACAAAGTTTTTAAAGCGTTCCATAATCCGGTTAATAATTTAGCTGAAACTGAATTAACTCTAAATAAAGAAGCTCCATCTAAACACTTTAGAATTCTTTATTTAGGGAGAATAGGAACAGCAAATAAGAATAGTATTGTATGGTTTGCCAATCACATATCCCAACATTATGATGACCATTTCCCGGTTGTCTTTGACATCTTTTCAAAAGACAACAAAACACCTGAGATGGAAGAAATCGGTCACTTGAGAAATGTAAATATTTATAATCCTGTAAAATATGAGAGAGTGTGGACTTTAATGAAGGAATATGACCTTTTACTGTTGCCGATGGATTTTACTAGTGCAGGCTTGAAGTTTTCAAAATTTTCGATTCCAACAAAAGCATCTGAGTATATGTTTTCCGGAACGCCGATACTTATACTCGCTCCCGAAGAGACTGCGGTCTGCCGGTTTTTTATGGCTCATAATTGTGGCTATTGTGTAACCACGTTTGAACGGAGCGCTTTAAACAATGCTCTAAATGTTTTAATCCATGACGGACAATACAGGGAAACAATAAGCCAAAATGCATATAAAATTGCAAGAGAAAGATTTGATGGAGAAAAAGTCCGCAGGGAATTTCATGACTTATTAATTGCCACAAAGAATAGGTAATTTTGAAGAATTGCTAAAGGATAAAATCAAGTCACAATATAAGTGTTACAGGATTTAGCAGCAATAAATGTACTATAGATGTCAAATTTGTCGTTAATATCTTACATTTTACTAGGTTCTTAATTGTATACTTCAGATGGTAGTAATGATTTTACAAGATAGTATTTAACCTGTGCGGATTAATGTCCTTACATGTTTCTAGTTGTAGTACAATTCTGAAATGAATGCCTTTATATATTGACATGGCCAATTTTTCATATAGAACACCTTCTAAGGGCTTGAAGATAGTATGGATATGCCACTTTATGAATACAAACGTCAAGGAGTGGCTGGGAATAAGGGAAGACGTCAAGGAACTAGCTCCCTGGGTTACACTGGGTATAAAGGAGTTTCATAAGAGAAGAGATATTGAGTTGCATGTGATTGCACCCATGTACTCAATTTTAAAGCATACAAACATAGACCAAGACAATATACACTATCATTTTATAAAACTAGGGATCCCTTTCTCAAGAAGAAGATGGCCTAGATGGCTAGACATGGATTATCTGACTAGATTCCTGCCATTTAACAGGCAAGTTATTAAGTTAGTTAATGAAATTAAGCCAGATTTGGTAAATCTGATAGGAGCCGAAAATGCATATTACTCCTCATCAGTGCTAAAAATCAAGAACTATCCAGTATTGGTTACGATACAAGGTTTTATCTCACTTAACAATGAGGTTAGAACAGGAGACCCAAAAATGGTTATGAGAAGGATTGCAGTTGAAAAGGAGATCTGCCAGAAGATTAAACACTACGCTATCGAAGATACATCAACTGAAAAGCAAATCAAATCACTCAATCATTCTGCTGTGGTACATTGGTTTCATCTACCTTTCGCCAAAACAGTAATTGATGAAATTCCAATAAAAAAATATGATCTTGCCTTTTTTGCAAGGATAACTAGAATGAAAGGAATAGAAGATCTCATAACAGCCGTTTCTAAGTTAAGCATGACCAAGCCTGATATCAGCTTGATAATCATTGGCCATGGGGATGCGGATTATATCAGGTCGCTTCAGGAAAAAATCATAAATCTCGGACTCGTAAAAAACATTGAATTCAAGGGATTTATCCCCTCGCAGCGAGATATGCATCTTGAAGTCATGAAAGCCAGAATAGTTGTATTGCCCACGTATAATGACACCATTCCTGGTACTATTGTTGAAAGCATGCTACTCGGACTGCCCGTAATCAGCTACAGAACTGGAGGGATTCCTGATCTAAATAAGGAAAATAGAAATATTATTCTTGTTGAGCAGGGTAATATCGATGGATTAGTTCAGGAGTTGATAATATTGCTGAATAATCCCGAAATGCAGATAAAAATGGGAGAAACGGCTAAGGCATTTGCATCAGAGGAATTTGACAATGCCAGATCAGCAGAAATTCTGAAAGAAATATACAAAGATGTGATCCGCGCTTTTAAGGAAGATAAAATTTCAAATAACACCCTTCTATCGTAAGATATATTATGGATCCAGTAAAAAAGACTAAAATCATAAACATCACTCTAAGTGGAGAAGAGTCAATACTTTTTGCTCTAAAAAGGATGGATATCCTGGAAAGAAAGCTACTAATAATACTTAATGGATCAAAGTTCTTGGGTTTGCTTAGCGTGGGTGATATTCAGAGAGCTGTTATTAAAAACCTGCCGCTTGACACGCGGGTAACAGAAGTTCTTCGGGATGATATTACAGTAGCGAAGAAAAATGATGACCTGGCCTTGATCAAGGTAAAAATGCTGGAAGAAAGAATCGAATGCATGCCAGTAATCGATGACAGCCACAATCTGATTGATGTAATTTTTTGGGAAGATATTCTAAGCGGAGAAATCAAGGTCAGGGAAAAACTAAATATTCCGGTAGTGATTATGGCAGGAGGAGAGGGAAGCAGGCTTAAGCCGTTGACTAATGTTCTACCCAAACCTCTGATTCCTGTTACCGAAAAAACCATAATTGAAGATATTATGGATAAATTCGTAATATCAGGCTGCCATGAGTTTACAATATCATTGAACTATAAGGCAGAGATGATAAAGCACTATCTGCAGGGATTGAATAATCCCGATTATCATTTTCATTTTATCCAGGAGGAAAAGCCTCTTGGAACTGCAGGAAGCCTTTACATGCTGGCAGACCGAATAAACTCAACCTTTTTTGTTTCAAATTGTGACATCATAATCAACCAGGATCTTTCAGAGGTTTACAGATATCACATGGAGAATAAAAATGATATTACTGTAATTGTAGCTCTGAAACATTATAAAATACCATACGGCACAATTGAATCAGGGGTAGACGGAATACTAAAAAAACTTTCTGAAAAACCTGAAATAACTTTTAAAATTAATTCCGGGGTCTATATCCTCAATGCCGATGTGCTAACGCTTATTCCAAAGGGCAAATTCTTTCATATAACAGACTTAATACTTAAAATTAAGAAGAAGAGAGGAAGAGTAGGAATTTTTCCTATAAGTGAAGGATCCTGGCTTGATTATGGATTACTTGAGAATTTGCCATTCATCAATGGACGTAAAAAATGATTTTCCCGATTTTAGAATCAACTAAAGAATCTTTTGAAGTATTTACTGGGATTTAAAGAAATAGAAAAAGAATGAGAAAAGTACTAGTAACTGGCGCAGATGGTTTCATCGGCTCACACCTGACCGAATTTCTTCTTTCAAAGGGATTTAAGGTTAGGGCATTGGTACAGTATAATTCGTATAATAATTGGGGATGGATTGAAGAAGTCTCCCCTCATCATAACCTGGAAGTGATTTCAGGGGACATAAGGGACCCTAATTTCGTCAGAGAAATTATACATGGCACTGAAATAGTCTTTCATCTGGCAGCTCTGATTGCTATTCCCTACTCATATATTGCTCCTGACAGTTATGTTGATACCAACATAAGGGGAACTTTAAATATTTGTCAGGCTGCGAGGGATCTTGGGGGAATAAAGGTTTTGAGCACCTCCACGTCGGAAGTATATGGTACTGCCAGATATGTCCCGATTGATGAGAAACACCCTAAGCAGCCACAATCACCTTACTCAGCTACAAAAATTTCCGCAGATGCCATTGCATTGAGTTTTCATAATGCCTTTAACCTTCCCGTAGTCATTGTAAGGCCTTTCAATACTTATGGTCCAAGACAATCGGCCAGGGCGGTAATTCCTACCATCATAACTCAGCTAGCGAGTAATACAAGAAATGTAAAGCTGGGAGATTTGACTCCAACGCGGGACTTAAACTATGTGAAAGACATATGCCGTGGATTTCATGCTCTTGCAAACTGTGAAGAAGCAATAGGTCTGGAGGTTAACATAGCTTCCGGTTCGGAGATATCTATGAAAAAATTATTTGAGCTTATCAGGAAACTAATGAACTGTGATGCGACAATCATTGCCGAAGATCAAAGGAAAAGACCTAAAAACTCTGAAGTATACCGGTTACTGGGCGATAATAGCCTGATTGCCTCATTAACCGGATGGCATCCAGAGTACAGCCTTGAACAGGGTCTCAAAGAGACAATTGAATGGTTTACACGCAAAAGTAACCTGAGTAAGTATAAATCTGAAATATACAATCTCTAGTGGGCATACAGTATACATTGACAAATACTGATAAATAAGTGCATTATAAAAGTGAATGATCTGAAAGGAATTTATTATAAAGAATTGATTGTATGAGTTATAAAATACCATTATTTGACCTTAATTTTAACTTTGAGGAGGCCAGGGCTGTTGTTGACGTTATAAATTCAAAATGGATATCTGCAGGGCCCAGGGTGCTCGAGTTTGAAGAGAGATTTGCAGAACTATTGAATGTAAAATATGCAATTGCAGTATCAAATTGTACTGTTTCGTTGCATCTTGCGATGTCACTTTGTTCAATAGAACCTGGTGATGAGATAATTTGTCCCTCGCTTACATTTGTAGCAACTTGTAATGCAATCAGGTATGCAGGCGCGGTACCGGTCTTTGCTGATATAAAAAGTCTGGAAGATCTCACGATTGATCCGGATGAGATAGAGCGAAAGATTACATCGAAAACCAGAGCCATTATGGTAATGCACTACGGTGGCTTTGCGTGTGACATGGACAGAATTATGTCTATTGCCTATAAGCATAACTTAAAAGTAATAGAGGATGCTTGCCACGGACCGATGTCTGTGTATAAAGAAAGGAGGCTTGGAACCATAGGCAATGTAGGTTGTTTCAGTTTCTTTTCAAATAAAAATATAAGCACTGGTGAAGGAGGGATGATTATTACGAATGATGATGATCTTAATTACCGTGCCAGGTTACTTCGTTCGCATGGAATGACATCGCTTTCATTCGAAAGGTCAAAAGGACACTCGACCTCATATGATGTTATCGAATTGGGATATAATTACAGAATGGATGACATCCACGCAGCAATAGGCCTTGTTCAATTGAGTAAACTTCACCCGGATATTATCAGGAGGTCTGAAATAAGGGCTGAATACTTGCATTTACTGGGTGGACTTGACAAAATTTACATTCCTTTCAGAGGATACGGGGAATTCAGTTCAAATTATATCTTTACGGTAATTCTTAAAGACTCTGATGCAGACAGGCGGGACTTGATCCGTGACAGGATGGCAAATTCTGGCATACAGACAAGTATTCATTATCCAGCTGTTCATCGCTTCAAGATTTATAGGGACTATAGAGCAAATTTGCCCAAAACTGAGTACGTCAGCGACAACCTTATCACCTTACCCATGTATGGTTCATTGACCAGTACTCAAGTTAAGTATATTGCGGAAGAACTTAGAAATGCTCTGGCATAATTATTAAAAAGCCGGTATTCACTAACACACCCTGCTTATGTCACTACCCAGAGTACTTATTTATGGACAATCTTTTAACAATTGTACAGGAGGAGGGATTACTCTGTCGAATCTGTTTGCAGGGTGGGACAAGGATAGAGTTGCCGTTGCTGCGATTGGACATCTGATGCATAACGTTACCACAACTATATGTACAAATTATTATCTTCTCGGAAATGATGAGTTTAGGTGGCGGTTTCCATTAAACCTATTACAGAAAAAATTCAAATCAGGGATCTTGACAATTGATGCCCATCAAACCCAGCCCGAGAGACTCATTGGCTCGTCACTGAGAAGATTGTTTGTCGAAAAAGTATTTTATCCAACACTGCATTGGTTTGGATTTTACCATTGTGCCCAAACAATGAAGATGTCAGATAGATTTAAAGCCTGGGTGGAAGCTTTCAATCCTGACATATTGTATCTGCAATTCTCCACCAGGGAAACAATCCTGTTCGCATCAGCTCTAAATGAATTTCTTAAAGTGCCCTCAATTATACATTTTATGGATGACTGGCCCTCCACTATAAACTCAAGGGGCTTAATGAAAAGATACTGGTATAATAAAATAGACAAGGAATTGAAGACGCTCATTAACAAAACAGATCTTCATTTGAGTATCAGTGATGCTATGTCAGCTGAATTTGAGAGACGATATAATAAGAAATTTACTGCATTTCATAATCCAATAGATTTATCAATCTGGAGACCCAATTCCAAAGTCGATTTCTTTATCGGAGAAAAGGTTAAAATTCTCTATGCTGGTAGAATTGGACCTGGAATAGAGAATGCGTTTTTTGAGGTAGTAAAAGCTATAGAAAGCTTAAACAAGAAGGATTACAATATAAAATTTCATATACAATCTGCTAGCATAGACACTAAACTCCGGAATAAATATCACTTGTTTAAAAGTGTGGTATTCAATCCAGCTGTGGATTACAGAGAATTACCTTTAGTGCTATCAAACGCTGATCTGCTTGTTATAGCGAATGATTTTGATAACGCCGGAAGGGCATTCGTGAGATATTCAATGCCAACAAAGGCTTCTGAATATATGATTTCAGGAACGCCTATTCTGATTTATGGACCTCCGGACACAGCCCTTGCAAGGTTTTGTGCCATAAATGAATGCGCGGTCTGTGCTATCAGGCATAACAAGGAAGATCTTGAAGATGCCATAAAGTCTATGATTGCAGATGAAGCATTAAGAAGGAAAATCAGTCAAAATGCTGTTCGGATAGCGGAGGAGCTTTTTGATTCTGGGCAGGTAAAATCCCGCTTTCTTCAGATGCTCTTGAAACTTACACAGAGTAGTTCGTGTATAAATGATCGGCGGGCAGACTGATGCAGCAAGAGATAAAAAAACATATTCTGATCACCTCTTCCAATTTCCCATCTGGCTCTGCGTCGGCAAATTTTTTAAACTTATTCTGTAAAGGTTTGTCCGAACTGGATATGGATACAGAGGTAATTCTGATCAAGGGATTCTGGTCTCGAGGCTCTAAAGTAAACCACCAGAAAACCAATGTTACTTCATATGGGACAAAATATACTTATCTGGGATTGAGAAACAGGCCTTCATGGTTGGCCTTCAAGTTGTTTGATGATCTTATTAGGTTCTTTAAACTGTTTTCACTTTTAACTTCATTCATCAGCATCAGAAAGGATATTGTCATCTATACTTATAATAATGAATTCCCTTTCAGCCTTTTAATAAACGGGTTCTGCAAAGTGTCCAAAATCAGGGTAATAACCTTTGTACCTGAGTATTATGATAAATCCGTATTTTCAGAGAATATTTTCAGGAAACTGAAATGGTACGGGTTCTTGCTGGACTTTCACTACGTCAATAAGCTTTCAGCTAAGCTCATCGTCTTCAGTAAATATTTGAGAGATAGGTATGTTGCAGACGGATACCCGACTGATAAAATTCTGATACAACCCAATTTGACGGATTTTGGATATTGGGAAGATAAAAGCGCGTCTTTGCAGTTTACAATAGGATACAGTGGAACTCCATCAAAAAAAGATGGTTTAGAGGACCTTCTGAGAGCGATCAGTATAGTAAATAAACGGGGTGTTCCCATAAATTCCGTTATTATTGGTGATGTATTTAGTGGTGCATCTGTAATTCCTGGTTTTAGAAAATTATGTAAAGATCTTGACATAGATGGTACAGTTGACTTTACTGGTTTGGTTTCCTTGGCGGAGGTTAGAGAATGGATGAATAAGTGCATGATACTTGCCGTAACCAGACCTGTCATTATCCAGACCATGGCTGGATTTCCAACAAAACTTGGAGAATACTTTGCATGTAAAAAGGTAGTATTGGCCACAAGAGTTGGAGATGTTATTGACTATTTTACTGACCGATCAGATATTGTTTTCGCCGAGCCAAGCAATCCGGAATCCATTGCTGATTGCATTGATTGGATAATAAAGAATGATGATAGATGTAAAGAAATAGCTCTTCGCGGTAATGAAAAAGCCAGAAGGCTGCTCAGTTATAAGGTGATCGTGCCTAGAATAATGGAATTTATCTTAAAATAAATAATAGCTTCCATTAGAGGCGGTAAAAAAGGTCAATAATAAAGAAATTAAATTCTGAATCTCATGAAATACGTTAAGGATCTACGGGGCTATTTGTTTCTTTTTATCAGATTAATCAGGCTTAATTTCTTCTCTTCCGTTTCAACACTAATATGCAAAATGGTTTTTGCTCTTAAGGGAGTGGATCTTGGCAGAAAAAATACTTTCTATGGAATTACAAAAACGGTAAGGGTTCCTCTATCAAAAATAAAAATTGGAGATGGTAATACATTTCGCTCTGATGAGTCATCAAATCCAATTGGAATAAATCATCGTTGTATTCTTTCAACCCGGAATAAAGATGCAATTATCGAAATAGGGGATAATTCCGGTTTAAGTGGAGTGGTTATTCGTGCATCCGAAAAAATCGTTATAGGTAATAATGTTTTAATCGGGGCTAATGCAATAATTACTGACGCGGACGGACATCCTGAAAGACGCCCCACCAATCCTAAACCAGTAATAATAAATGATAATGTATGGCTTGGTATGAATGTCATTGTTCTAAAGGGTGTTGAGATTGGAAGAAACTCTATTATTGGAGCCAATAGCGTTGTTACTGGAAGCATACCCGCTAACGTTATTGCTGCTGGTAATCCGTGCCGTGTGTTGAAAGAGTTAAAGAATGGAGAAGAAAAGCAATAATCTGCAATAAACAAATAAAGTCCATCTAATAATGCCGAAGTATCTTGTCACAGGAACAGCTGGTTTCATTGGTTTTCATCTTGCCAATGCACTTCTAGCAAAAGGGAATGAGGTTGTTGGCCTTGATAATATTAACGATTATTATGATGTCAGGCTCAAATACGCAAGGCTTAAGGAAGCAGGCATAATTTCCGGGCATATATATTATAATGCACTAATACCTAGTAGCAAATGGGCAAAATACAGCTTTGTTAAAATGAATCTCGAAGACAAGGATTCCCTAATGAGGCTCTTCAGAGACGAGAAATTTGAGTTCGTCGTTCACCTGGCCGCTCAGGCTGGAGTCAGACATAGCATTGACAATCCTGATGTTTATATCCATAGCAATATTGATGGCTTTTTTAATGTTCTTGAAGCATGTAGACATTATCCAGTGCAATATCTCCTTTATGCAAGCAGTTCCAGTGTCTATGGCAACAATGAAAAGGTACCTTTTAATGAGAATGACAATGTTGATCGTCCTATAAGTCTATATGCTGCAACAAAGCGAAGCAACGAATTAATGGCCTATACTTACAAGCACTTGTACCAACTGAAATCAACAGGATTACGATTCTTTACAGTTTATGGTCCATGGGGAAGACCCGACATGGCCATTTACAAGTTCACGGATGCCATACTTGCCGGTAAGCCTCTGACGGTTTATGCTGAAGGTCTATTAATGCGGGATTTTACCTTTATTGATGATATAGTTAATGGCATTTGTAAAATTCTGGAATTATACAGGTCCGCGCAGGTTCCTGGATTAATGAATATTGGCCACAATAAGCCTGTATCAGTTAAAATACTTATTGACGAAATTGAGCGTTCTTTAAGGAAACAAGCAATCATTGAATACTTGCCCATGCAACCGGGCGATGTCAATATGACTTATGCTGATATTGAGTTGATTGAGCAATACAGTGGCTTCGTTCCACAAACGGACCTGAAAGACGGAATTGATAAGTTCTGTGAATGGTACCTTGAATTCAATTCATATCGGAATTCAAGCAGCTAAAACTATTAGATTGATGAAAATTCTCTTGGTAAATTATAGATATTTTATTTCAGGGGGGCCTGAACGATATATGTTCAATGTAAAAGCTCTGCTTGAAAAACATGGTCATGAGGTAATTCCATTCAGCGTTAAACACAACCTGAACACGCCTAGTGAATATGATAAGTACTTTGTCAGCCCTATAGGAGATGGACGAGTAACATATTTCAGTGATAGTGACAGGACAAACCTTCCTCAAATAGTAAAGTTCTTTAGTAGAATGTTTTACTCCTTAGAGGTAAGAAAGAATTTCATCAGATTGGTTAAAGACACAAGTCCGGATATAGTTTATGTACTTCATTACCAGAACAAGTTATCTCCAAGTTTCATAAGTGCAGCGAAAAGACTAAAGCTTCCAGTTGTCCAGAGAATCTCCGACTTCGGTCATATATGCGCAAACCAGCTGTTTTATAATTATAAGCTTGGAACAGTCTGCGAGAAATGTCTGAAGGGCAGTAAAATAAATGCCATAAGATATAAATGCGTGTATAATTCAGTAATATATTCGACCATCAAATCAGCAGCTTTGGGATTTCACAAGTTATTGGGAATCACGAAAAAGATAGACGCTTTTGTCATCCCGTCTGACTTTACACTTTCAAAAATGCATCTGTATGGAATTCCCAATAACAAGCTTGTGCGAATTCCAACTTTTTATAAATCTATTAAAAGCAGCTGTAGCGAATTGCCCATAAGATATGAACCTTACGCCCTATATGTTGGTAGAATTGAAGAAGAAAAGGGAATAATGACTATGGTCAAAGCTTTTGAGGGAACTGGCATGTCTCTAAAGATAATTGGATTTTCTTCCAGGGATTTCGAGGATGAAATAAGAATGTACCTTGAGGGCAAAGAGCACAATATTGAATTTTTCGGCAAACAACCCTTTTCGACAGTAAAAAAGTATTTGAGTTCCTGCGCTTTCACTATCACACCTTCGGAATGTTACGATAATTTCCCTAATTCTGTACTGGAGTCATTTGCTTTCCAGAAAGCTGTAGTATGCAGTGATCTGGGAAGCCTTAAGGAAATGGTGAGGCATGAAGAGACAGGGCTGCTTTTTGAGCCTAAGAACCATTTTAAATTGAGGGAATGTTGTCAGATGCTTTTTAACAACATGGACAAATGCAAAAAAATGGGACAGGAGGGCAGGATTTGGGTTAGAAACACAATATCTGAAGACAAACATTATCAGAAATTACTATCTCTGTTTAGAGGCCTAGTGGAAGATAATAACTGACTCGAAAATTATTGTATACAAAAAGTGATTGAAGAGGAATGTCGAAGGCCAAAGTATTATTAATCGCATGGGATCTTAACCCTCTTCGTGGGTCTGAAGCTGGTGTTGCACATTCTTACTTGAGGATCTATCTCAAACACTTTTCCGTTGATGTGTACACATATGATTCTCATAAGTCAAATATAATGAAGTATAACTATGGCAAAAATGTTACATTTCATTTTATAAAATATACTTACTGGGACAGACTCTGTTGGAGGTTAAGGTTAGAGTTGGTGGGGAATTGGCTTTTCAGCCGGAGAGCAAGGATAGATATAATGAATAATAATCGAGGGGAATATAGATTCATGCATATTGTAACACCTGCTGGTTATTATGCATTCAGCAGGATTCATAAAACAGACATCAGATATATATTAGGTCCGATTAACGGTGGGCTTAAGACACCGGGAAATATTGTGCGGATTTCTCCAAGAGATTGGATTTCCGATAGAATAAGGGATGTGACATATAAAACTATTACATTTTTTCCTGGGTGGCGAAATTATTATAAAAAAGCAAGAATAATAATCGTTTCAGACAATATGCTACTCATTAAACTTCAATCAATCACTCAAATGAATGGCACTGTCATCTTTGACACAATGGTGGAGCCTTCGCTTTTTAGGCCTAGTAATAATAAGAAAAGAACTGGTGACATAGTATTGCTTTTCAGCGGAAGATTAGTCCCGATGAAAGGCATTGGATTGCTATTAAATGCATTTAAAGAATGTATTGAGAACCTGCAAATGCATAATTTGAAATTAAGGATAGCCGGAACCGGCAGTTTGAAGAGCTTTGTTGAAAAATTCATTTCAGATAATTGCTATCAAGACAGAATCCAAATTTTGGGTTATTTGGATAGAGAATCTCTGATTAAAGAGTACCAGTCAGCCGACATATTCTGCCTACCAACTCTACGGGAACCTGGGGGAACCGCTATTCTTGAAGCAATGTCTTGCGGATTACCTGTAGTCACATCGGATTATGGCGGACCTACGGTCACGGTCACGGAGCGATGCGGATTTAAGATTCCTATTCAAAGCGGTGATCAGTATATTAAAGACATGGTCAAGGCCATACACATACTGTATATGGACAGCGGTCTCAGGCTCGAGATGGGTCGAAATGCTCGTGAAAGAGTAGTTCATGAGTTTTCATTAGAAAATGTGGAAAGAGAGCTAATCAAGATATGGTCAAATTTATAACTAAGCATACTGTTACCTCAACTTGATATGACAGACTGTATATTGAAAGACTTTTACCGGGATAAACTAAACGAATACAGATGAAGGAAATAATAAAAATGCCACTACCCACTGACGTTTCAATAATAACAACATATAGATGCCAGATGAGATGTAAAATGTGCAACATCTGGAAGTATCCTAGTGATGCACAAAAAGAAATCTCTCCCAAGGATCTGGAAATTTTACCAAGCCTGAAGTTTGCAAATGTAACCGGTGGAGAACCCTTTCAAAGACGAGACTTAGATGATATTATTTCAGTACTGTTTACCAAAGCTAAAAGAGTAGTGATTTCCACTTCTGGATGGCACTATGATAAAATAGTGAAATTGGCAGAAAAATTTCCAAAAATTGGTATCAGGGTAAGTATTGAAGGATTGTCTCAAAGAAATGATGAGCTTCGTGGGCGAGCAGGTAGTTTTGATAACGGAATTAGAACATTACTAAAGCTTCGATCACTGGGAATAAAAGACATTGGATTTGGAATTACAGTTTCAAATCATAATTCAGAGGATATGCTTTGGCTTTACAAGTTGGCAAAAGAGTTAAGAATGGAATTTGCAACTGCGGCCTTTCATAACTCGTATTATTTTCATAAAGATGACAATCTAATCACAAATAAGGATACAGTTATCGGGCATTTTAAGGATTTGATTTTAGAACAACTCAAGGAAAAAAGCCCAAAATCTTGGGGTAGGGCGTTCTTCAACCTGGGACTTATCAATTACATTAATGACGGAAAGAGGATGCTTCCTTGCGAAGCGGGTCTGGCAAATTTCTTTATCGAGCCTTACGGAGATGTATACCCTTGTAACGGTTTGGAAGATGGTATCTGGAAGGAAAGTATGGGGAATATTCGTGATTTTAAAAGATTTGAAGATCTGTGGTACAGTGAGCAGGCAATTAGAGTCCGTGATCTGGTCAGAATATGCCCAAAAAATTGCTGGATGGTTGGCACCGCTGCTCCAGTCATAAAGAAATACTTCAGGCATCCTGCAGGTTGGGTACTAGGAACAAAACTGAGGATACTATCAAAGAGGATGGATTGCTTGGATAAAATACCGTATTTCAACGTTGGCCAGAATCCGTTGCAGGGTGATCTGAATTACTCCCGAATGACTCCACATACGGACCAGTTTGGAGTAAATCCAGATGAGAATCTCCTCCTGATTGAGGAATGATTATTTGTTGGTTAGTTGGAATTTACATACTTAATAAAAATATGACTTCATGAAAATCATAGTCGCAGGTACGCGGGGCATACCAAATATTCAAGGAGGTATTGAGACTCACTGTGAAGAACTGTATCCCAGGCTTGCTTCCATGGGATATGAAATAGTGCTCATCAGACGGTCTTGTTTTGTACCGAGGGAGAATGCTCTCTCAGAATATAAAGGAGTTAAGCTGGTTACTCTTTTTACTCTACGGGTTAAGACAGTTGAAACCCTGATTCATACATTTCTTTCGGTCATATGGGCCAAAAGGAACAAGGCTGATATTTTACACCTTCACGCAATAGGTCCTGCAATATATATTCCACTTGCAAAACTTATAGGTTTAAAAGTGGTGTTTACTCATCATGGGCCAGATTATAACAGGGCCAAGTGGGGACCGTTTGCTAAGTCAGTCTTACGGCTGGGCGAGAGATTCGGTACATCAATGGCTGACGAGGTAATAGTAATATCAGAGGTGATTCGTGACTTGCTGGCAAATAAGTACAAGCGTAATAATACGAACTTAATTTACAACGGTTTTTCATTGCCTATCTTCACTAGCAAAACAGATTATTTGACAAGTTTGGGATTAAGATCGGCAAATTATGTCTTCACGCTTGGAAGATTTGTAGAGGAGAAGGGCTTTGACCTGTTGATCAGTGCTCTCCGGAGTTCAAATCATAATAATTATCCTCTGGTAATTGCCGGGGATGCTGATCACGAAACTTCATATTCAACCAGGCTTCGAAAACTTGCTGATAAGGAAGGCATCATTCTCACAGGATTCATTAAAGGAGAGGAGCTTAGGCAGTTATTCACAAATGCCCGTCTGTTTGTCCTTCCTTCCTTTCATGAAGGATTGCCTATCTCATTACTTGAAGCCATGAGCTATAAGCTCCCCGTACTTGTTAGTGATATTCCGGCAAATAAGTTGGTCAACCTGCCTGATGAGAAATACTTCAGAACAGGAGACATGATATCACTTAAAAACAAGCTGGACGAGATTCTGTCATCAGATTTTAAGCGGTTTGAATACGATATGACCCCTTACAATTGGGACATCATAGCTCAAAAGACATCCGAAGTATATGACAGGGCATATGGGTGGTCTGTAGTCGATAAGAAACAATGAAGGAAGTGTATATAATATCCACCGGAGATATTGTCGCTGGTAGGATTGCAGGAGCGCAGCGAGTGATGAAAATTTCAAAATCCATCGCCTCTGGTGGTGTTAGCGTCTTTCTATGTTCACTCCCATATCTGACGTCAGATGATACAGAGCCGGTCGAACTCTTCCCGGGCATATCAATTCTAAGAAGCAAAACTATAAAATGTAATAATCGCCACAACATCATTTCATTCCTAAAGAAGACATCCTCGTTCATTGAATCAAGAGAATCAGAACCTGTAATATATCTTTATCCCACATCATTTGTATTTTATGATCTTGTCTATACGTTATATCTGCAATTAGTAAAGGGATACAGATTATATTGTGACCTGAATGAACTGAGGTCAACTAATGTTTTCTCAGCTACACCTCCTCTCAGCATCCCAGCCAGGGTGCTTTATTATTTAAAGGGTTCCGCTAGGTATTTCATGTATAAATTAAATGAACTGCAAGTATACCTCTATACTGGTGCAGTCGTTATTTCTACCAATCTTGAGAAATACTATTCAAAAAAAGTAAGAAGACTAATTAGAATTCCAATCCTTTGCGATGTGGAGGCTTCTAAGGGAATCAAAAAGCCTGATTATGATGGTCAGGTGTTCAGAATTTGCTTTTCAGGAATGGTAAGCTGCAGGAAAGAAGGATTTGATCTTCTGTTCGAAGCGCTATCGCTGATAAACCGCACACGAAAAGTTGAACTTTATCTTTACGGACCATTATCGAATGAAGATGAGGACTCTTTAAATAATCTGAAGAAAAAGTTCTTATTGGATAATAGAGTCTATTATGTTGGAAACCTTGACCCTGATGATCTTCAAGATGAATTCTCTAAATATCATCTACTGATTCTTCCTCGCCCTTTGAATCCACAAACCAGATACGGATTCTCTACAAAGCTTTCAGATTATCTTATTTCTGGTGTTCCAGTACTTGTAACAGATGTAAGTGACAATTCAATCTACATAAGAGATGGGATTAACGGATATTTAATACCACCTGGTTCCATGTCAGCTCTAGAGGCTAAACTTATGGAGATAATAGATAATTACAATCAGTCTTCTATACTCATTGCCAGGAATGCACTGGAAACCGCTGCCCGGGAATTGGACTATAGGAATTATACAGATAAACTCATTGATTTTCTATTCAAACCAACGGGAACGGCATATAAACTAATTTGACAACCCAATAAGAGTACTGTGAAGATACTTTTTGTTATAGATTCACTTGGACCAGGTGGTAAGGAACGCCGGATGACGGAACTGCTAAAGGCGCTAAAACCGGATCTGACATTTGATTTTGAGCTTGTAATAATGAGCAATGAAATTCACTATAAAGATATCCTCAATCTCGGCATCAAAATCCATCCTGTAATACGCAAATCTCGTAAAGATTTGTTGGTTTTTAGGTCATTATACAGAATATGTAAAAATTACAAGCCGGATATTGTTCATTGTTGGGAGAGCATGACGGCAATTTATTGTGCACCAGTCTGCAAGGTACTTAACATAAGATTAGTGAATGGAATGGTGATTGACACACCAGTAAAAAGAAATATTAGGAATAAAAACTGGCTTAGGGCAAGGCTTACCTTCCCCTTCTCAAGTGTTGTGGTCGGAAATTCACAGGCTGGCCTGGATGCTTACAATGCACCGAAAAACAGATCAATCTGCATTTATAACGGCATTAACATGTCGCGATTTTCAGCTTTAAGAGATTCTGCTGTTGTGCTGAATGAGATTATAGGCCAGGTCGACGATGATGTTTTCATTGCAGGTATGGTCGCTGCTTTTGATGAGCGAAAAGACTACTTTTCACTTATTGAATCAGCAATTCCTCTTTGCAGGAAACATCATAAACTCAGATATGTACTGGTGGGCGAGGGCATTTATTTTGAGAATATCAGGAGGATGATTCCTCGGGATTTGTCAGACAGAATTATATTGACGGGGAAAAGGTCTGATGTTGAATCGGTTATTGCTATATTTAGCATCGGTCTACTAATGACAAATACAATGAACCATGGTGAGGGGATTTCCAATTCGATCATTGAGTACATGGCGATGGCCAAACCCGTCATTGCCACGAGAGGAGGTGGAACAGTTGAAGCAGTTGAGGATGGAGAAACAGGTTTTCTGGTTACACCATCTGATCCCTGCGAAATTGCCGACAAGATCGAGATTTTAATGGGAGACGCCATTTTATGCAAGAGGATGGGCTTAGCCGGGCTTAAAAGGATTAAGGAAAAATTTTCTATCAACAACATGGTCAGGCAATATACTGACCTATACCTCAGGATGGGATTAAAAGGTATCCATATTAATAAGGGTCTAATCTCAGGCGATTGAATATTATCTATTAAAGTACTATGGAAGAAATAAATATTTTTGGAATAAAGATCCATCCGCTGCGGCGGAGTGCGTTTCTTTCCATTATCAAATCATCCATTGATAGTGGCAGTAGGATTACCCAAGTGGGAGTCAACTCTGCTACTGTCAATGAACTTGTTAGAAATCCTGAATTCAGGCAGGCTATCAATGATGCAGATTTGGTCCATATCGACGGCATGTCAGTCGTATGGGCTTTAAGGCACTTAGGGCATAATGTGCCGGAAAGAATTGCAACCCCTGATCTGGCCGACGATATACTGAAACTGGCTGAAACAGAGAATTACAGCATCTTTCTTCTGGGGGCAAAGGAACAAATTATTGAAGCATGCCGGATAAATCTGGGAAATAAGTTCCCTTCCTTAAAAATTGTGGGAAGTCAACATGGGTATTTCAAGCCTGAAGAGGAAGATGCTATTGTTGAACGAATTAATTATTCTCAGCCGGATATCCTCTATATAGGGATGTCTTCTCCCAAGAAAGAGCTTTTCTTTGAAAAATATAAGGGGCATTTAAAAACTAAATACATATTGGGAGTAGGTGGATATTTTGATATTGTTTCAGGGCACCTCAGAAGAGCCCCGAAATGGATGCAGGATCGTGGTCTGGAATGGCTATTTAGGCTAATACAGGAACCTAGGCGAATGTGGAAAAGATACCTGATCGGAATAAACCAGTTTCTATGGCTGTTTCTGAAAATGAAAGTTTTAAAAAAAGAAGTAATTAAGTAATACAGCCGTTGAAATGAAGATAGATCATATATGCTTTGCCGTAAAGGATCTTGAAGATGGCATCGCATACTGGAACAATGTTTTCGGTTATGCCCAATTAACACAAATCATTGAAAACACTCGACAAAAAGTAAAGGTCGTCTTCTTAGACAAAGAAGATAGCGTAAAAGTGAAATTAATTGAGCCCGTTAGAGGCAATGATTCTCTCCTTAGCTTTGTGAAAAGGGGGGGAGGATTTCATCATTTGTGTTTTTTGTGTGATGACGTCGAGGAACAAATGGAGAGTCTGAGAGAGAAAGGTCTTATTACCCTGGTTAGACCTCAGCCGGGAGAGGCGTTCAATAACGGTGATATTGCGTTTATGATGGCTAGATATGGATTGAATATCGAATTAATCGATACTACAGATAAAGCAGGGATTCTCTAAATTATTTTGGGTGGTATAAAAAAATTCTGCGAAAATGAATTTGTAACCGCTTGGGTAACCAACCGATCTGGATTTGGCGATTGAACATGCCATTATAACGATGTAATCCAGGAACATGACCAAACGTGATAGAGTCTGAACATTATTTTAAAAACATACAGAAATGTTTTTCAAGATTGACTGATTTGATAACAATACCGTCACAAAATGGGATCTGCAATTCACTTTCTTTATTAGATATAAAATCATGCCTTGGTGACCGGTTAAGGACTGATATTTTCTTTCATTAATTCTGAAAGGGAATGTTACTTATTTCGGTAAATTATCAACAATGTAAAACTAGCCGCTAGATAAAGCAATGCGAAATTAGTTTCTTTTACTTCAACTAATGGACGCATTCCTATACCAGAGTATTCAAGCAATTCAAAAGTTATAAAATTGATGATGAAAAGAATTCCATATAATAAAGGAATTACAGGAAATCCTATTCGTAAAGTTAGATTTTTTGCTTTTGCCGAGAATTTACTAAAAAAAGGAATTATTAAGCAATAGGCGAACCAGAAGTAGGAATACATAGCTACGCTGGAAAAAAATCTGATCAAACCGCGCTTAGGTTCTCCTGTAGGATAAATAGCATCCCAAACGTTTAAATTGTGGATATTGATTTCATCCTGCCTGTTGCCGTTTAAAAAAAAATCAGGAGATTCTATATTGAAGATGCGCTGGCCCCAACTGATTTCTTCTCCCAGGAATATAATAAATATTATGCTTAAAAAAAGAAAGAAAGGATTTCTTTTTCTATTAAAAATATAGGGGTGATCTTCTGATTTTGAATTTAGAAATAGATAGAACAGCAGACTTGCTGAAATAAGATAGGAAACAGCAGCCAAGGATTCTATTATGCCATCCTCCTGAGTAAGTAATGCCAACCTTTCCAGGCTTAGACTAAACGACAACAAGTTGTAAGTAATTATTATTATTAGTACAACTAATATTGGCAGATGACTCTGTTTAAATAAACGGTGTTTTATCAGGCTTATGGGGAGCATTTATCATTCAATTTGGTGACAGATGTGGTATTCATGAAGCTCGTCTGGCACTCGTTTAAAAAAAATATCTTCACAGGCTCGATCATTATCATACACGGCTTTCAATTATAGAATTAAGGGTAGAAAGGATGTTTGTTTCAAATTTCTCGAGAGAATAATATTCCCTAAATCTTCGGAGCCCATTCTCTCCCATGGTGATCCGTAATCTTTTATTTTCGATTAACCTGATTATACTCTCCGCAAGTTTATGCGGATTTTCTTTTTCGACCAGTAAGCCTGTTTCGTTTTCAATTATCATATCAGGAATACCACCCTCACATGTTGCCACCACTGGCAATCCGCACTGCATAGCCTCAAGGATTACAAGTGGAAATGCTTCGTTCCTGCTCGGAAGTACGAAAATATCTGCTTCCAGTAATACATTGACTTTTTCCTGACCATATAGAGGCCCAGAAATTTTTATACAATCTGCCAAATGCAGTTTCTCAACCTGCTGTTTCAGATCCTCTATTGACAGGTCAATTGGTGCGCCTACCAGTTTCGCGCTGAATATGAATCCCTGATCATGGATGATTTTGAATGCTTCGATGAGGTCTGGAATTCCTTTCTCAAGCATATAGTTTGAAATACATAGGATCTGCGATATTTCTGACGAACTTCGGATTGGCTTAAGCTTGTTCGTCACGATGGGCTCAATGCCATTTGGGACTATGTAGGGTTTGCCATCATAAACGTCCTCAATGTCATAAAGCAGTTTTTCGGAAAGACATATTACCGAAATGTCTCTGAAGACAGCTTTGTAGAGCCTTCTTCTCAGGAAATTGTTCCTTTGATTTTCCTTGACGCCTTGGCCATGAAGGTGTATGACAAGCTTCTTCCTGAAAGATTTAATTATGAATACATATAATGTATCCCTATAGAATGAGTAACCCTTAGGCGAAAAGCTAAAATATATCAGGTCAGGTTTTACGGTGTGTATCTTCCAAGCCAACTCAAAACTGTAAGAAAAAGCTTTGGCTATCTTTCTTATTGAAAACCTTGTGATCTCCTTAATTGAAGTAAGAAACTGCAGATTTAAGACAATGGTATCAAAATTTTCTCTGATCACCCTGCTGTTCACCACATTGCTGTTCATGACACTGGCTCCATGAACCGGGGGTGGTAATTGAACAATAATAAATAATTTATTTCTGTTGTCGGATGACATTCTAATGCAATGTGATTTAATGACTCCGGATTAGCTTCTTACAGGCCGAAATTAGTGAATTTGCAGAAACCTTTGCATCAAAAATCCGTGCAGATTGGATTGAATTAAAAGAAAATGTATTATAATTTGCTAGAATCACCCTGACCTTCTCTGAAAAGTCAACGGAAGAATATGCTGATTCGAGAAGGAATCCATTATATCCATCCTTCAAAACTGACCTAATATCACCGACATCAGTAGCAATTACAGGAGTCCCGCAGGTCAGGCTTTCTGCTATCACCATTGGAAAACCCTCCGATGAAGAGGCTATTATTAGGATTCGGGAATTAGCTATCATCCTGATAGCAGTGTCATTGTCGGTGAGGCCGTGAAAAGCCACATTGTTATTAAGATCAAGATTGTATACAAGCTTTTGAAGGTGCTTTTCCTGGCTTCCTGTCCCAATGATGTTAAGTTTATTCTGCGCCTTTATGTCCGCAGGCAGCTGACTGTAGAGTTCAATTATCTTATCAACATTCTTGACAGTTTCCAGCCTGCCTGCATAAATAAAGTCTTTTCTGACTGTTCCGGCTAATCCTGGCATGTCAATGCTGACCGGATTAAATAGTTTCTCTGCTTCCGGCCGAAACTCGCCTACGGTGAACAGATGACCGGCTTTTTTTATGATCCTGGCTTCAAAATGACCGAACAGGCGTCTGAAATACTTACCATACCAGAAAGTGGACATAATCACCGGATTAAGGTTGCCATGGAAGATATGCATAAATGGTATCCTGAAGAAGGACACTGCATATGATGCCTCCGGCGTGTGGGATAAGACTATGTCGAAATTATGCCGGTGCCTGATAAGGAATAGGAATACCCTGATCAGATAAGCCAACCTTATTGGCACAAGCTTCTGCTTCAGCCAGACAGATTGCAGGGTAACATAGGTCAAGGCAAACTTTTGACGTAGCCACGGATCAAGATTCTTTATGAAGCTTGCCTGACCACCGAAACCGGAACTAAGGTCCCGGTCATTCAGGATCAGCATGCTTACCTTCTCTTGCTGCGTACCATTATCCGTAAGACTGCTCATCGCATGACACGGTCACTGACCTGAATTCATTCGAGATTGAAATGCTTCTTAATAACCTTCTTTTTTTCAGCGTCGGAGAGGTTTTTAATTTTGAGGAATCCGGGATTTTGTGTATACAATAGTTTTTGCATGCTCATAGACATTACTGTTTTTGCCGGGTTTCCAATTATTACAGAGTTCTCCGGGAACTGGCCTCGCACAACACTGCCTGCACCAATGACACTGTTATCTCCGATAACTGTATTGGGTAGAATAATACAATTATTGCCAATAAAAACATTATTCCCGATCTTAATTCTGCCAAATACATCAGCATTTTCAATTTCCTCCCGAAGGCACCAGATTGCCCCGTCATGTGTCAGAAATTCCGTTCCTCCTGCAATGGCTACATGATTGCCAATCTCGATAAGATAAGGTTCGGTCGAGAAGGCCACGGTGTTGATAAAACAATTCTCGCCAATCCTAACTCCCTGTTTTCTGAAATAGCTAATCTTCCTTTGATTGCTGGCTTTCCTTAATAATGCCAGCCGAAACTGCAAGAATTTTTGTTTAACACTCATTTTTGTGTGTTGATCTGATTAAGGAGTTCTATTCAATCTCTCCAGCAATGACATCAGTAATAAACTTGCCGAAGAGAAGGGCTGCTTCTCCGGCAAATAGCTTTCCTGGGTGTGAATTGACAGGACTTAAGGCATTCTTATCTTTCAGGTAAAGGCCTCCTTCGGTTTCAAGTTCATAGAAGTCCCATACAAATATGTTATCGCCTTTTTCGTCCCATTCATTGACTATCCAGTCCCGGAACTGGCGGGTTCGGACAGCCTCCTCCTCAGTCATCAGGTGTTTGGTATTGACAGCTGGTGTCCATAGGATGAACCTGGTACCATGGAACTCATGCATTTTTGTCTTGAGTGCAGCATACTGAGATTGGTAGTTTTCAACACTTTTTATGTCTGAGTCCGCATCCGGACTACTGATGTCAGCTTGTATCAAGCTGACAGGATAGCAATGCTTGAAGATAATGACGTCATATTCTTTTGTCAGAAGTTCAAGTGTTGGTTCCTCCATGTAGTAATCCTGTCCTCCGTTTTTAACCCAGATATTATAGTAGTCATACGGATAATTGCTCCAACCATAGGGTGAGCTTTTGGGGAAGACCTGTTCTTTAATGAAATAGTTTGTTTTCTTCTCTTTGTTATACTTATCAATGTATCTTTGTACATCACCTTTGCCTGTGAGTCTATACAGGTACTTGTTTGTTTTTCCTACCCAGACTGATTGGCCTGTGCTGTGGTGAAGGAAGATGATTTTTTTCATTTCATTGCTGTTTGTCCCGCAACCATTTAGCAGAAGGATACACAGTAGAATAATTGATTCTTTAATGTTCATACCATTCTTGAATACTTACCTCTGCAAAGTATGAAATGTATGTCAATTAATCAATATTGAAGCATTGGATCATAATTGTTATACAAACAAAAAAGGCTATCGGATTGAGATAGCCTTCTTTGCTTAACGAACGGTTAATTAGTTTTTATACACCTGACGGATTTACCTGCCTGTTTATAGGTTGCCCATCTGAAGACTTTATCGTTGTTGCCATCAAGCCTTCTGTACACAGCTAGTGCATCATCCTGTGAAGTTGAACTCCACCAATATCCCAGAATTCCAAAACCTTCTGAAATCCCGGTTGCATATGACCTGTAACCTGAAGGCAGGGCAGAAAAGCCACTTGTGTTTGATCCATTCTCACCTTCACTCCACCCGGTTTCGTTCTTTAACTTTATTCCCTGATCGGTTCCTCTCCATTCGGTTCCGCTTGCATCTGCCTGCGACATACCAAGGGCAATTTCAAGAGCAGAAAATTCAGCATCTGTAGGCACATGCCATCCGGTAGGACACAGTATCCCGGACTCTACAGCGTGCCAGTTATAAAGTGCACCGTATAGCGATTTATAAGTAGCTTCGTCGTTGTTTATCCAGCAATAGGCACTGCTGGTTAGAGCCATCCAGATGGTGTTTTCTGTGACATTCGGGATCTCTGAGTTGTCATTAAATTTGGTTGTCTTAAGGTTTTCAGCCATCCATACCTGATCTCCGATCTTTACAGTCTCGTAGACATTTCCCTCAA